>CAYPHN010000212.1:0-6258 GCA_964410265.1 uncultured Flavobacteriaceae bacterium
ATAATTTACTGAAATATTGAGGGTATTCAAATCCTAGATTATAGGCTATTTCACTAACACTTATCGTTGAGTTTAGTAACTTATTTTTGGCTTTTTCGATAATAAATTCGTGAATATGGTCTTGGGTATTTCTCCCTGTTTCTTTTCGTAATAAATCACTTAAATATTTTGAACTCATATTTAAAGATTCTCCGCAATAGGCTACTGTTGGAATACCTATTTCAATATGTTTATTCGATTTGTAATAGTTCTTTAATAATGTTTCAAACTGATTGATGTATTTTTTATTGTTGTTGGTTCTTGTACTAAACTGTCTGTCATAATATCGAGTCGCATAATTTAATAATAGTTCGATAGCCGATATAATTACAAGTTGACTGTGTTTGTCTATATTTTGATTGTATTCTTCTTCAATTTTGTTTACTAAATCAGTCACACTCTTTTTCTCTTTTCTTGATAGATGTAGTGCTTCATTTAAATGATATGAAAAGAAGTTATAATCATCCATTTTATTGCTTAAATTGGATTGACGAAGTAAATCAGGATGAAAAAAAAGCATCCATCCTGATATATCACCATTATCTTCTTGATTTTCTGGTCGAATTACTTGTCCTGGAGCAATAAATGCCATTGCGCCATCTTGAAAATCATAGGAGTTTCTTCCATATCCAAAAGCGTTTATATTTCCCATTTTTAGACCTATATGGTATAAATTCAAAACATAACTATGCCCTCCAAAATCTTTCCTTAATCTTGGATTATTCATATTGATAACCGAAATAAGCGGGTGGTCTGGACTTTCGAGACCCAATAATTGATGTACTTCAACAATAGAATTTATTTTCATGAATTTTTGCATATTAATACTATTTTCTATTTAATTTCTTGCATTTGTCTTATTTGCATTAAAAGTATTTTTTTAGGTGTAAATGGAATCATTGCTGTCAATATTTTTTGAGAAAAAGTAAGCCCCGAAATAACATCTAACTTATCCTTCATCATACCATTATATCCATCTTCAGCTACACTTCTTGCACTTACAGTATTATCAAGTAAAGCAGTTTTATCCAATCCAGAAATTTTTCCAAATTCTGTTTTGGTTGCTCCAGGCATTAAGTTAGTAACTGAAATATTGGTGTCGCATAATTCTTCTGCAATTGCATTACTGAAAAAAGTTACATAAGCTTTAGTGGCAAAATACACTGCTTGCAAAGGTCCGGGCATAAGGCTGGCGGTTGAAGATACATTAAGAATCTTTCCTTCGTTATTTTTTACAAAGTCTTGCAAGAAATAATGAGTTAAAGCAGTTAATGCGATAATATTTAGATTTATCATTGCTAAATCTTGTGCTAAATCTCTTTCATGGAATTTCCCTAAACCACCAAAACCAGCGTTGTTTATTAAGTAATCTACTTTTAAACCTGCTGTTTTGACTTGGTCGTAGATTTCTTTAGATGCATTTGGTGATGTCAAATCTTTTTGAATAACTAAAACAGATATTTTGTATTTTTCTTCGAGTTCGTTTTTTAGCTGATTTAATTTGTTTTCACTTCTTGCAATCACAATTAAATCACCTCCTTTTTCAGCGTGAATATATGCCAGTTCTTTTCCGATGCCGCTACTTGCTCCTGTAATTAATGCTGTTTTTTTCATATTATTTTTTTAAGTGTTTTCTAATTCAAATGTTTGTCAAAAAAGGCAATTAATTTTTCAGGATTATCATTAAACCAATTGTATGCCAAAAAACGATGTGCTTCTTCATCTAACCAAATCATTTCTTTTTCTGTTGTACCAATCTTCTCGTAAATTTCTTTAGAATGCTCTATATTTCCCCAAGGGTCGTTTAAATTTTGAAGCATTAAGGTTGGAATGGTGATTTTATTTACAAACAATAAGGGATTTTGTTTTTCCATATCTACTCCTTTTTCTGTATAAACAGTTTTTAGAGCATCAATTACTTCATCTGTTATTCCGAATTTTTTGTAAAATTCCCGTATGTACATAAGTTGTGTCATAACAAAGGCTTTTACATTGGCTTTTTTGTATATTTCTGGTCTTTCTGCCATAGAAACTGCTTCTTTGTATCCCGACTGACAGTGGCTCATTAATCCTATTTCGTTTCCTTTTAAATCTTTATGATTAGAAGCAAACTCTATTGCTGCAATGTTGTCTAAACTTGCTTTGTACGGGTCGTGAATGCCATCATTTGGGTCTTGCTCACTTTCTCCGTGATTACGTTGGTCGTACATTAATACCGAATATCCTGCTTCGACTAAGTGTTTTACAGAAGGTAAAAACTCTACATCTTTAGAGTATCCAGATTTTGCTGGTCCTTCGTGATTTAATGAATATCCATATTTTGTAAATGCAGCTGGGTGGCTAAAAATAATAGTTTTGTTGTTTGTTCCTTTTATTAACCAAGCGGCTAAGTTTACACCATCTTCTGTTTTAAAATTTAGATTTTCATATTCCATTCCGTAGTCGGATGGATTTTTAATTAAAGGTTGTTTGCTTACATACAAAAATGAATTTGCCATCATTTCTATCTGTGCTTGCATTTCTTTCTGCTCGTCAGTCATGTTTTTTTATTTTAAAAGTTTACAAATTATTGAATTGCAAATTTCTAAAATAACTGATTTGCAGATGTATGCTAATTGCTGATTATCGTATTCTTTTTGCTGATTTTGGGTTTTCACCTTGTGTTTAACGTTTATTATATGGTTAGTGGCGACTTTAAAAGCACTACTTTTCAGTTTAGCACAAAGATACAAAAAAGCACAAACCTTTGAGGTTTGCACTTTCTTAGCCATTAACTATACAGATTGTTGGCAACAGTATATTTTACTTGATATTTTTCTGTTTCTTATTTTAAATTTTCATTATTTAGTCAATAAAAGTAGAACGGTTTTGTTCAATAAACTCTTTTGCAGTTATTGGGTTTTTTCCTGTAATCAATTCATAGTCGTTAGTGGTAGATGTAAAAATGCCTAATTCAACTGCCGAGTATAAAGAACCCATAAAACCTACCAGTTCTTGTGGCAAATTATAACTAAGTAAAGTGGCTTTGTATTCGTCATTACTTGGTGCAATATTGGTTACTTTTTTTTCTAATACACTACTGAAAATTTCTGCAAATTGTTCATGACTTAATGGTTCACTACCTGTAAGAGTATAAGTTTTACCAAAATAATTTTTTATATTTTCCAGTATAATAACACTTGCATTGGCTACATCACTTACATCAATGTATGAGGTCTTACTGTCTTTTGTTGGCAAATAAATACTGCCATTTTTTATAGCCTCTACATCATAGTTAATAAAATTTTGAAAAATAAAATTTGGTCTTATTATACAGTAATCTATTCCGCTTTCTAATACTGCTTTTTCGGATTTCCCAAAAGTACTTTCAGAATTTTTGTCTGTACCATACAAGGTTGACAATAAAATAAATTTCACATTCTCTCTTTTTGCTTCCTCAATAAAAGGAATAATTTTTTTATCAAAATCGGTAAAATTGGGAGGAGAAATTAAAAATACTTTTTCAATTCCTTTTAATACTTTTTCAAATGTTTTGGGATTATTCCAATCAAATTTATCAGATGATACTGCTCTGTTAGTAATATTTTTTTCTTGAAGTTTTTTTAAAACGGCACTTCCAAACGCTCCTGTTGAACCTGTTACTAAAATCATTTTTTTTGTTTTCAAATTAATAATTTATATTTGTTACACAAAGAAACAAATAATAGTTTATTTTTGTAACTGTTACCAATTGGTAACAATGAAAATAGTGGTAACCATTAAGTAACTAACAAAATGACAGATTTTAAAGAAATAAGCGACTGCCCTATAACCACAACATTGGGATATATAGGAGGAAGATGGAAAACAGTAATTCTTTACATAATTGATAACAGAACATTGCGGTTTGGAGAAATTTCTGTTCGCATTCCAGCAATTTCCAGAAAGGTACTTACTGAACAATTGAAGGAACTTGTAAAAGATGGAGTTTTAAGTAGAGAAAAATTTAATGAAACTCCGCCAAGGGTAGAATATTCTGTTACCGAATTTGGCAAAAGTCTTAAAAGTGTATTAACAGAAATGGAGAATTGGGGAGCAGAAATTAATAAGTCTTCTTTGAAAAAATGAAGATAGTTGTACCTGTTTTTACCTTGTGTCTAACGTTTTGTAGTAAGAATAGTGAGGGATTTAAAATAAACTTACTCCTCTGTTTACCACTTAGCCAAATTCACAATTTTTTTTGTTATTTTCTTTTACCGTCAAATTGTAAAATTGGCGAATTTTGTAAATATACACGAACTTTTAGTTAAACACTTTAACCCTTATTATTTTTATACATCTTTGTTGTAAATCTCTCTAACTTTTTTAAATAAATTAGAAGAATAAACAAAATCAGTTATTGCTTTATTATCAGTTTTAAATATGTTTTTATGTGATCCTTCCCATTCTTTTATACCGTTTTTTAAAAAAATAATTTTTTCACCAATTTCCATAACCGAATTCATATCATGTGAGTTGATTATGGTTATCATTTGATATTCGTCGGTAATCTCTTGAATTAAATTGTCTATAACGATAGCAGTTTTTGGGTCGAGCCCAGAATTTGGTTCGTCGCAAAACAAATACTTGGGATTCATTACTATTGCCCTGGCAATGGCAACCCTTTTTTGCATACCACCTGAAATCTCGGCGGGGTACTTCTCATTTACGTTTTCAAGATTAACTCTTTTTAGAACAAAGTTAACTCTGTCAATCATTTCTTCTTCATTTTGATTCGTAAACATTTTTAAAGGAAACATAATGTTGTTTTGAATAGTATCAGAATCGAAAAGCGCTCCTCCTTGAAATACCATTCCAATTTCTTTACGTAAACCTCTTTTTTCTTTAGTGCTCATCTTGCTATAATGTCTTCCATCATAACAAATATCACCACTGTCGGGTTCAAAAAGACCCAGTAAGCACTTTAAAAAAACTGTTTTTCCTGAACCGCTTGTACCAATAATCATGCTGGTATCTCCCTTTTCAAAGCTTGCGGAAATACCTTTTAAGACATTGTTTTCACCGAAGGATTTATATAAATCTGTAACTTCTATCATCTTTAGCCTAATAACATTTGTGTTAAAAAATAATTTAAAACAATAATTACAACACTGGTCCATACTACTGCCTGTGTACTTGCCTTACCTACTTCTAAAGATCCACCTTTGACATAATATCCATAAAAAGATGGGATTGTTGCAATTAGAAATGCAAACACCATGGTTTTAATTAATGAGTATTGAATATAAAATGGATTGAAATCTTCTCTAATACCAATAATATAGTCGTCGGATGAAAATAAACCTGTTGCAAAACCAGAAACCCAGCCTCCAAAAATACCTAAAAACATAGCCAATAAAATAATAAAGGGATAAAAAGAAACAGCAGCAATAATCTTAGGTAAAACCAAGTGATTTAATGAGTTTACTCCCATAACTTCCAAAGCGTCAATTTGTTCTGTAACTCGCATAGTGCCAATGCTAGAAGTGATATAGGATCCAACTTTTCCTGCCAATACAACGGACATAAAAGTTGGAGAAAATTCTAATATAATAGACCTTTTTGTAGCAAAACCAATTAGGTATTTAGGTATCCACGGATTGTCAACGTTAAGAGCAGTTTGAATGGCCACAACACCACCTACAAAAAAGGAAATAAAAGCAACAATACCTATTGATTTTAAGCCCAGTTCTTCAATTTCTTTAAATAGATTCTCTCTAAAAATGGATCTTTTTTGAGGTATTCTAAAAACCTGACCCAACATAATAAAGTATTTCCCTATATTTTTTAAATAAATCATAATAATTAGTATGACGCTAAATTATTAAAAAATTATCGCTGTATGAGCAAAAATCAAAATAATATTGAACATATTAGTTTTTAAATCGAATTGCATAAAAATTTTAGGATATTAATAGAAAATAGTACATTAAATTGAATAAAAAACAAAAAACTCTTCATCTTCATGAAGAGTTTTTCTCTTTAACAATAACAATTTTCCCTAGTTTTGTTTATAAAAACTAATGAGATAATACAACGCAAATAAAAATTGTTTATTGTAAAAATATTTTTATTAATTAAAAAAAATATTAATTACAGTTAAAGTTGAAACCGTTTGATAAATAAAAAACAAAAAACTCTCCATTTTCATGAAGAGTTTTTCTCTTTAACAATAACAATTTTCCCTAGTTTTGTTTATAA
>CAYPHN010000213.1:0-6234 GCA_964410265.1 uncultured Flavobacteriaceae bacterium
ATAATGCAATTTTGTTTGGGTGTTTTTTCTCACCTTTTCTATACATATTTACAGCAAACAAAGCCATTGCTAAGAACGCTAATGGTTCAAGAGCAGAGAAAATTCCACCTACGATTAGCCAAATTTTATTTACACCTATATAATAGTAATGGTGCCCTGTTCCTAAAATCCCCGAAAGGAAAGTTAGACCAACAATGACATATAACCATTTTTCAATTACTTCTCTATCCACTCCAGTTAGCTTTATCAATAAGAATGATAAAATACCACCCATAATTAACTCCCAAACACCTTCAACCCATAGATGAACAACCCACCAGCGGAAAAAAGAATCTAATACCTGACTATCAAAATCTAGCATACCTGGTAAGTAGAGTAGTGCTGCGAAAAATAAACCCATTGTGAGTACTAATGCAGTTGTTGTTCTTCTTTTACCTTTAAAGAGAGTTACTAAAATTATTCCCATAAATAATAGAACATTTACTACTACTAAATAATCTAATGGTCTTGGTATTTCTAAAAATTTTCTTCCTTCCCAATAATTAAAATGGTATCCAATAATTGCAGCAACCCCTACTACAGCTAATGAGATTAATTGTACATATGCTAATTTGACACTTACCAATTCGATCTGAGCCTCTTCAGGAATAATATAATATGCAGCGCCCATAAAACCAGATAATAACCATACAATCAGCAGGTTAGTATGTACTGCTCTAGCAGTGTTAAAGGGAATCCAATCGTGTAATCCATCCATTCCAGCATGAGCAAAGCCCATTATAAAGCCATAGATTAATTGTAATGATAATAATAGCATTGAAAAGGCAAAAAACCAATATGCTACTTTTTGTGATTTATATTTCATGATGTTTTAGGTTTATTTGTTAATTTTATCTTTTGCCAGTGGAGACACTACAGTTTCAAATCCATTTAAGTCAATATTACCAATCCATTTGAAAAATTCAACAACATCTTTGGCTTCTTGTTCACTCATTTCATAAGCGACCATTTTTCTTCCATTTGGTTGCCATGATACAGGTGTCATTAAAGTAGCTTTAATATAGGCTTCGCCTCTTCGTTCAACTACCTTTGTTAGCTCTGGAGCATAATAAGCACCTTCTCCCATTAATGTATGACATCCCATGCAGTTGTTTTTTTCCCAGATATATTTACCTCTAATTGCTGATTCGCTGAGGTCTTCTAAATTAGATTGATCTTGAGCGGCAGATAGTGAATACACGGTTAGTCCAATAAAAATTAGAAATGTGACCAATGTACCACCTAAAAAGAATGCTCTTGCTTGTTTTTTTGATAACATGTGAATAGTGTTTAAGTTATTAAAATATAAAAAGATATTTTTATCTTTTATAAGAACAAATTTAAGTGTTAAAGCTTTCTTAATGTATGATAAATATCATGTTTTCACTGCTTTTATAAACATTAGAGATATATTTAAACAGTTGATATTTAGTTATTTAAAATAGTGTAAATTAAAATTAATCTAAAAAATTCCTAAAGATTCTACCTCGGGGTTAAGTGGGGAGTTTGAAAACCTTAGGTTTTCATCAAACTAAAAATAAACTTTTTCGCCTGATACCTCGATGGCTCTACCTCGAGGTAGTTCATTTATAAAACCGGCATTGTATTTAAATAAAATAACAACACCGGCAGAACTAAATAACCAAACCTAATTTTTAAAACTTTTATTAAAAAATGTAGGTTTAAATGTGACCATTACCCAAGCCCAATTATTGGTTTCATCTTTGCTTCCGCCTTTAATTATCTCCATAGATTCTGTGGCGAACATTTGCGAATACCCGAGATTTAAATTAATGTTCTTATAAACTTTATAACCTATTGTAAAATCTATCTCAGTACCTAAATAAGCATCTGCTACGCTATTATCATTATTTAGAATAGTACCTTGTGCCGAGAAAAAATGAGGAATCAGCATCGCAGAAAATTTATTTTTTGTATAAATAATAGGAGTATTGATATCGATTAATCCAACGTTATTAATATGATTTCCTACATAAAAATAATCCATCCAACCATTGAATTTATGATTTGTTCCATAAAAAGGGTTAAATGCATTATTTTCTCTATTGTTACTCCCTTGATCATTGCCAGATAGATACTCTATACCAGCCCCAATTTTAAATTGCTTGGTTAAATTAATTTTGGCATTGGCAGAAAAATAATAGGCAGAAAAATCTACTTTGTCATTTCTTAAACTATTTGGTGAGTTACCAGTTTGTAAATAAACAGCCGCGTCGGTGTCTAATCTATTTTTTTTATAAGTAAATCTTCCTCCTAAAGTTTGACTGTAAGTAATATTTTGAACACTATTATTAACATCAATTACTTTAGAATAGGGCATACCGTTATTTAAAAAGAGGGCACTTAGTTTCATACCATCTGCGAGTTTGGTGTGATAATAAGCATACTGAAGGCTTTTATATTGTGTAAGGGCGTAATCTTCCTTAAAATTAGCTTCTCCATTAGCATTGAGCGCAAATCCTAAATCTAACCAACCATTTTCGTTAGTTTTATATTTTAGTATTAATGCATCATGGCTTCTAGCTTGTTGAGCCCATTCTACATTTCCAAAAATTCTATGGTCATCGTATATAATTTCTTGTCGCCCTAATTTCACAGAAAGTTTTTCTGTGAAATTATACTCAGCCCATGCTTCATGGAATGTCACACCGTTTTTATCGCTTCTAGCCATTGTTGCTACATCACCCCAAACTCGAACATTTTGTATGGCAAAAAATACGCGATATTTTTGTTCAGAATAATCTAAGTTGACTCTTGATCTTTGAGAAATAAAATTAGATGCTTCTTGACCTGGTGAAATTAATGTTCCGAATCCGTTACGACCTTCAAATCGAGGTCTAATTTCACCTGATATTTTAAACTGTTGTGCATTTAATGTTGTTGCTATACAAACAACGAACATTATATAAAAAAATATTTTTTTCATGGTTTAAAAATAATTTAATTAATTGATTTATTTTGTGGTTGCAATTATTTTTTCGATGGTTAAATTGTTATCTACACCCAATCCTTCTTGTTGATGAACCAATTCTCCTTCTCGATTTAAAACACTTATTATATTAGAATGCGAAAAATCCATCGGTGATATTTCTTTGTATTTTACTGCTAAAACGTTGGCGAACTCACGAACTGCACTAACTTTACCTTGCAAAAAAGTCCACTGTTCTCCATCCATATAGTTTTCAATGGCAAATTCTTTCAAGTGCTTTGGCGTATCTGTCTCCGGATCAATACTGATCATAACATACTGTATATTAGGCTTTAAATTGATGGGAATTTGTTTTTCAATATTTCTCATATCAGCAACCAATCTGGGGCAGGCAGCTTTACAGGATGTATAAATCATTACCATTACTAAGGTTTTACCTTTTAAATTTTTCAGTAAAATTGTATTTCCCTCTTCTGTATTCCATTTTGATGTTAAATTAAAAATAGAATTTTCAGAAATATTTTCTGGATTGTCTTTATAGGATTTATTATTGGTAACAATTTTCAAATCCATTTTGCAAATCGGACATTCACCAAAGTCTTGATAAGTTTTTTCTCCTTCACATTGCATTGGACATTGATAAATTAATGCTAGTTCATCTTTCGATTTCTCTTTATTACATGAAGAAAATGAAAGAATTGCAATCAGTGTAATTTTTAAAATATTTTTCACTTTATGATGTTAATGGAGGCGTTTGCCCTTGTTTAAAAATTATTTAATATCCTTAGCACATCTAAATCCTAAATTTTGCATAGTGTATTTTGCTTTTACGCTTCCGCGGATGGCATATCGCATAAATGCTGCGTAATTCATAAGATCATTGGCTCCTAGGGCTGCGCTTCCACAAAAAAGATCGCTATCATTGTCAACATCTTTTCTTGATTCACCTGATATTAAAACAGAGTTAAAATCTGATGTCCATTCCCATACCAAACCATGTAAATCATAAACTCCCCAATAATTTTTGAAAGTTGAACCAATTTCATTATTAAATGTTTTTGGTTTTTCGTACCAAGACAATATATAGGCATTATAAGTTTTAAGGCTTCTTGCGTCAGGTTGATTTTTATTTGCCATAGCAACATATTCCCATTCATTAATGGTTGGAAGTCTTTTACCTTGACATGCACAAAAATCATTTGCAGCAAACCATGAAATATTGGTTATTGGGGCTCTTGTTGCTTGATTGATTGCTAGCGTAGTATCAGAAGTCCATTTTATTAGATAACTGTCATCTGCGAATAATTGGAGTACATTTGACCTTCTCCATTTAGGGTTCTTTTTAACAAACTTTAAATATTCTTGATTAGTAATTGGATATACATCTATTTTAAAATCCTTAATCACTACTTGCATGGAATCTCTTCCGTACAAAGGGGTATAAGAACTTCCTTTAATAGAAACCATTTCAGATTGACAATTTGCATTAATTGTCATCAAAAATAATAAAAAAATTGCCAATCTTAAAATAGTTTTCATGTGTAGTAGATAATGTTAATGTCCGCTTTTTACTTCTTGAACCGTACTCACTTTAACATTGGTTTTATTATTGCCCCATGAATTGTATACGTATGTTAATACATCTGCAATTTCATCATCTGTTAAGGTTTGTTTGGTCATTACACTATTGTATTTTTTGCCATTTACAGTTATCTCACCGGTTTTACCATTCAAAACAATGTCAATTGCTCTTTTTACATCGGCATTTAGATAATCTGATTTTGCAAGAGGAGGGAAGGCATTTGCTATTCCTTCTCCATTAGCCTGGTGGCAAGCAAAACAAGTTTTGGTGTAAATATTTTTACCCAAGGCAATTTTTTCTTTTAAAGTTTTGTTTGTTTTTATAGTTACTTTTTTACTTGCATCAGATGGCATTTCTTGTAATGTTCCTCCTTCTGGATTGTATATACCTTCTTGCATAACACCTGAGTACAGGGTTTTGTTTTCTTCACCTTTTACTTTTAACATGCCTAAGGCACCTTTATTAAAGGCTCTAAAAATAGAGTGATCAACTATAATAAGAGTTCCAGGAACATCAACTTTAAATTCAACTATTGACGCACCTCCGGCAGGAATTAAAGTAGTTTGAACATTTTCATTAATAAGCGATCCTCCTTCAATATGAACTTTGTCAAATATTTCACCAATTACATGAAATGATGAAACTAAATTAGGACCACCATTACCAACATATAAACGAACAGTCTCTCCTACATTTGCCGTAATGGCATTGTCTCCGGTTAAGGATCCAACTTTTCCATTAAAAACCACATAATCGGCATCTTCATCAACCGCTTTTTTCATATCAAAAGCTTGTAAACCAGGTTTTCCATATTCTCCTTTGGTATAGAAATCACCTTGCATAACATAGTATTCTTTATCTACTTTTGGTAAACCACCTTCTGGTTCAACCAAAATTAGGCCATACATACCGTTTGCTATATGCATACCTACAGGTGCTGTAGCACAATGGTAAACATAAAGGCCAGGATTTAATGTCTTAAATGAGAATGTTTTTTCATGACCTGGAGCTACAAATGATGATGTTGCTCCTCCGCCTGGACCGGTAACAGCATGTAGATCAATATTATGAGGTAATTTATTATCCGGATGATTTGATAGGGTAAACTCAACTTCATCACCAACTCTGGTTCTAATAAAACTTCCTGGTACTGAACCTCCAAAAGTCCAATAAATATAAGTTGTTCCATCAGTCATTGTGCCCTCTTGTTCAAGGATTTCCATATTTACTATTAATTTTTTTGCAGCCCTGTCACCGACGGATTTCGGAACATGAGGTGGCGCTGTCAATTCTGCATCCATAGTGCCAGATATGGCAATTTTAGAGGCGTCAATAGCATTTGTTTTTTTTTCGATACTTGTGCAACTTGTTATTAGTAATAAAGCCAAAGCTATAAAACTAATACCGCTAAAGTTTAATTGAAGATTTTTCATTTTTTTTGAATAGGATTTAAGATTAATATATAAAAGACATAATTATCTTTTATTGAACAAATTTAAAGCCTAAACAAATAAAAATTGATGACTTATGTCATAAAAGTCGTAAAGACCTTAATTCGATTAATATTCTAGGTTAAAAAAATTGCAAAAAGGTACTCTCAAGAGTTAAAAATAGAAACAAAAATGCCAACCTTATTGGTTGGCATTTTCTATGCTTTATTAAT
>CAYPHN010000214.1:0-6158 GCA_964410265.1 uncultured Flavobacteriaceae bacterium
CCCAACGTCACCATATCCGGCAACTACAAGTACTTTACCTGCCAACTTAGTATGTGTAGCACGATGAATCTCATCAACAGCACTTTCTCGACATCCGTATTTATTGTCAAATTTAGATTTGGTAACAGAATCATTTACATTTATTGCGGGAATTGGTAAAGTACCAGCTTTCATTCTGTCATATAATCTATGAACTCCTGTAGTTGTTTCTTCCGATAATCCTTTAATACCTTTTACTAATTCAGGATATTTATCTAAAACCATATTCGTTAAATCACCACCATCATCTAAAATTAAATTTAATGGTTTTTTTTCTTCTCCAAAAAAGAGAGTTTGCTCTATACACCAATCAAATTCTTCGTCATTCAATCCTTTCCAGGCATAAACGGAAACTCCAGCGGCGGCTATTGCCGCAGCAGCTTGATCTTGTGTAGAAAATATATTACAAGAACTCCAAGTCACTTCCGCACCTAGCGCAATCAAGGTCTCAATTAAAACCGCAGTTTGTATGGTCATATGCAAACAACCGGCAATTCTAGCACCTTTTAAAGGTTGTTCATCTTTATACTCTTCTCTTAAACTCATTAACCCAGGCATTTCCGCCTCAGCCAAATGAATTTCTTTTCTACCCCAATCGGCTAAATTTATGTCCTTTACTTTAAATTTCACGTAAGTTGATGTTTCTGAACTCATAATAATTATATTTGCTTTTAGGATGCAAAAATACAAAATACCTATGAGAAAATAATGCCTATTTACAAAACCATAAAACCTAATCAAAAAACAATTATTTTTGTTTGGAAAATTGATGAACCTTATAGCGATTTGTTAGATTCTATTGCTTTGAACGATTTAAGTAAAAAGCGTTTAAACGGAATGAAATCAGAATTGCATCAACGAGGGTTTTTAAGTGTAAGGCATTTGTTAAAAGAAGCGGGGTATACTGACTTTGATTTGTATTATAATAGCTATGGAAAACCTCTTTTGAGAGATGGAAAACATATTTCGATTACACATTCATATCAATTTTCTGCTATAATTATTAGTGATAATGATGTGGGAATTGATATTGAAAAAATTAGAGAAAAAATTAAAAGAATAGGTAATAGGTTTGTAAATACAAATTTCGATTCACTTTCAAATGAAGATATAGTGAAACAACTCACTGTTATTTGGGGAGCAAAAGAGGCCATGTACAAAACTTACCCGTATGGCGGTTTGAGTTTTCATGATCATATTGCTATGGATCCTTTTTTGTTTATAGAAAAAAAATCAACTGGTAGAGTACATTTTGGAAACTGGAAAAAAGAATATGATGTGAATTTTATGTTTTTTGATGAAGGTTTTACCTTGGTTTATGTTTTGCCTCATGTTAAGATTAATAGAGATGCCCTTAAATAACTAAAGTTAATGGGAAAAGTTTATGACAAAATATTATCTGCACAAAAAAAGGGTAAAAAACTACTTGCCATATTATTAGATCCAGATAAATTAGAATTAAACCAAATTGCTGAAGCTGCAAAGAAATTAAACAACAATAAGGTGGATTTTATTTTTGTTGGCGGAAGTACTGTTATAAACGGAATTACCGACTTGTTTGTAAAGGAATTAAAAAAATCAACTAAAATTCCAATAGTTTTGTTTCCAGGAGATTATAGCCAAATTACGAAAGAAGCACATGCTGTTTTATTTCTTTTTTTACTATCTGGTAGAAATCCGGAATATTTAATTGAACAGCAAATTAAATCGGTACCTTTATTAGAAAACACCAATTTAGAAGTTATCTCAACAGGTTATATTTTAATTGAAGGAGGTGTAGAAACCGCCGTACAAAAAGTGAGTAATACACAGCCTATTGCACAAGAAAATATTAACAAAATTGTCAATACTGCTTGTGCAGGGAAGTATTTGGGAAACAAATTAATTTATTTAGAAGCAGGGAGTGGAGCCAAAAATGTGGTGAAGCAAGCAGTTATAAAAAAGGTTTCAAATAAAACAGATATACCCATCATAGTTGGTGGAGGGATTCGCAATCAAAAACAACTTGAAATGGCCTATAAAAATGGCGCAGATTTGGTTGTAATTGGTACTGCTTTTGAAGAAAATAATCAAGTATTAAATAAAATTTTAAAAAATGAAAGTATCTATTGATATTTCTATGTACCCATTGCATAAGGATTTTGAATCACCTATTAAAACATTTATTAAAATTCTTAGAAACTCTAATTTTCATACAGAAGAAAATGGTTTAAGCACACAAATATTTGGTGAGTATTTAGAAGTTATGGAATTTATAAATACCCATATAGACAAAGTATTACTCCAAGAAAAAAATTGTGTTTTTATGCTAAAAATTGTAACAGACGATCGTAGCCATCATGAGTCAAATTATTGATTATTTATTTGAACAATACCAAAGCTATGAAACCAAAAATATTGTTCTCGAAATTATTGCAGTGATATTCGGATTTTTATCTGTTTGGTATTCTAAAAACAATAAAATTTGGGTATTCCCAACGGGTATGATAAGCACTTCTATATTTGTTTATTTATTGTTAAAATGGGGTTTGTTGGGTGATATGATGATTAATGGTTATTATTTTGCAATGAGTATTTATGGATGGTTTATTTGGACAAGAAAAGTAGATGCAACACATGTAACTCCTATAAGTAGAACAACCAAAAAAGAAAAAATACAATCTGTTTATATCTTTTGCGCAACACTTCTACTCGTTTTTGTGATATATAATTATTTTGATAAATGGACCAGCTGGACCGCCTATGTAGATACCTTAACAACGGCGATTTTTTTTGTGGGTATGTGGTTGATGGCAAAAAGAAAAATTGAAAATTGGATCTACTGGATAATTGGTGATATAATTTCTGTACCTTTATATTTATACAAAGGCTTTGCATTTACAAGCTTTCAATATTTAATGTTTATTTTTATTGCCATATCTGGTTATTTAGCATGGAAAAAATACCTCAACAAGCAACTGCAAACCTTGTAAAAATTGTATTATTTGGGCCTGAATCTACGGGTAAAACAACCTTGTCTAGGCAATTGGCCAGGTATTATAATACGGTTTGGGTTAGAGAATACGCCAGAGAATATTTACAAAATAAATGGAATAATGAGCGTTTAACATGTCAGCATGAGGATTTGATACCCATTGCTATAGGGCAAATGAAATTAGAGAATGATCTTGTTAAAAAAGCTGATAAAATATTGATATGTGATACCGACCTGTTAGAAACCAAAGTATATTCTGAAGCCTATTATGGTGGTTTTGTTAATCCCGAGTTGGATTATGCGGCCTTAAATAATCAATATGATTTATACCTGCTTACCTATATAGATACACCATGGGAAGCGGATGATTTACGTGACAGACCAGAACAAAGAGAAACAATGTTTAAAGCCTTTGAAAATGCTTTAATAAAATATAAAAGATCTTATATTACCTTAAATGGAGATATAAGAACCAGACTGAATGATGCTGTAATTGCTGTTGATAAAATCTTAGAAAACAGAAAAGAATTGGATTCCTTTTCGGGATAGATAAATAACATTTAAAGGCCTTCATAAGAAAAACTTAACAATATAAATCTAACGGAAGGAGCTACAACTGTGGCAATCTCAATAATCACAAATTTTATTTTACACTTAAATGAACAAAGAAACCCTTCAAAGAGAACTTAACTTCAAAGCCACCCGCTCTAGCGGACCAGGAGGGCAACACGCAAATAAAGTAGCATCAAAAGTTGTTTTGACCTTTAATCTAGAAAACTCAAAGGCATTTACCATAGAAGAAAAAGAACTGCTTTTTGTAAAATTAAAAACAAGGTTAAACAAAGATAATACTTTGGTTTTATCTGCAGAAACAACAAGAAGTCAGCATAGTAATAAAGAGATTGTTATAGATAAACTATACAAGATCATATCAGAAGCATTAAAAATTTCAAAAAAAAGAAAGGTTACAAAACCAAGTAAATCTTCTATAGAAAAACGTTTGAGAAAAAAGAAAAAACAAGCAATTAAAAAATTTTCAAGAAGAAGTCCAAATCTGGATTAATGTGTTTGTATAAATTTCTACAATATTATTGGTTATATTAGATAATTCATGCGTAAATTTGCAGCGACTCGGGGTGCCTGTTTAAACAAACAAGCTGAGATGATACCCATAGAACCTGAACAGGTAATGCTGTTTAGGGATTCAAATTCTTCAGGTACATTTTATTTATTCCGAAATTTTTAATAGTAATTATTAAAGCCTAAGGGTAAATTAAATGAAAAATAAGACTTTATTTATTTTAGTATTTTTAATTGGTGTAGTTGCAATAGCACAAAAAAAGGATATTGTTAAAGATACCATCAGTTTAGATGAAATATTAGTAAAAGCAACACGAATTTCTGAGAAAGCACCATTTACACAAAGTAATTTGAGTAAAGAAGAAATTGAAGAAAGAAATTTAGGTCAGGATATTCCTATTTTATTAAACTTCTTGCCTAATGTGGTTACTACATCCGATGCGGGAGCAGGAATTGGTTATACAGGTATTAGAGTTCGCGGTAGCGACGCTACTCGGGTAAATGTTACCATTAATGGTATTCCGTTAAATGACAGTGAATCTCATGGGGTTTTTTGGGTGAATATGCCCGATTTTGCTAGCTCTACACAAAGTGTACAATTACAAAGAGGCGTGGGTTCATCAACCAATGGAGCAGGTGCTTTTGGTGCGAGTTTAAGTCTGTCTACCAATGGTATTCGTGATAACGCTTTCGCGGAAATAGCCCTATCAGGAGGATCATACAATACACTAAAAACCAACATTCAGTTCGGAACTGGTATTTTGGAAAATATAGGAGATTTTAAAGCTGAATTTACGGGTCGGATTTCGAAAATTCAAAGTGATGGTTATATCAATAGAGCATCATCAGATTTGAAATCGGCTTATCTTTCTGCTAGTTTTTTTAATGAAAAGACCATGATAAAAGCCATTGCCTTTGGTGGAAGTGAAGTTACTTATCAAGCTTGGTATGGTATTGATGCAGAAACCTTAAAAACCAACAGAACATATAACCCTGCAGGGGAAATTTATAATAACACAGGCGATTTTGTGGATTTTTATGACAATCAAGTTGATGACTATAAACAAGATCACTATCAATTACATTTTAATCATAATTTTGATAATGAATGGGTGGCAAATTTGGCTGTTCATTATACTTATGGTAGAGGTTTTTTCGAACAGTATAAAAATGATAGAGATTTTGAAGATTACGGTTATACACCAATTACTGTAGATGGTGAATTGGTTAACACTTCAGATTTGGTACAAAGAAAATGGCTGGATAACGATTTTTACGGAACAACTTTTTCTCTATTAAAGAATTATGATAATTTAAACTTAATTTTTGGTGGAGCATATAATATATATGTAGGAGACCATTTTGGAAAAGTAATTTGGGCGCAATTTGGAAGTAGTATGATTGGGGATGAGTTTTATGACAATACAGGAGTAAAAAAAGATTTTAATATTTATGCGAAAGCGGATTATGCTATTAATGATAATTGGAATGTTTTTGCCGATTTACAATACAGAAATGTCAATTATAAAGTAACAGGTGTTGACGAAGGACCATCTGTTATAGATTTTAAAGACAAGAATAATTTTATCAATCCTAAACTTGGGTTGAATTATTTTACCGATAATAGTAACTTTTATTTATCATATGCCAAAGCGAATAAAGAGCCTAAAAGAGCTGATTATTTGGCTAATAATGATGTAAAATCAGAGTCTTTAGATGATTTTGAATTGGGATGGAAATTTAAGTCGAATGATTTTATTTTAAACACCAATGTTTATTATATGATTTATAAAGATCAATTGGTATTAACAGGTGCTTTAGACAATGTTGGAAACCCTATAGCCGATAATATTGGTAAAAGTTACCGTTTGGGATTAGAAATTGAAACGGCTATTCGAGTATTAGAAAGCTTACTATGGCAACCAAATATTGCATTGAGCATCAATAAAAATAGGGGTAAATTTTCAGAATTTGACGGGGTATTGCAAGATTTTGGAAATACTGATTTATCGTATTCACCTTCCATTGTTGCAAGTAGTAATTTGATATATCAACCTATTAAAAG
>CAYPHN010000215.1:0-6138 GCA_964410265.1 uncultured Flavobacteriaceae bacterium
ATCAATACTCTATTTAAAACAATTACACTAACAGCCATAGCAAATGAAAAATAAAATAACATTTTATAATATTTCGAATTGGTCAAAATAGCACCATTTGTTCCAAGAGACAACTTAAATAGTTCAGAAATTGAGATGATTAACACGATATAAATACCAACCGTATACTCTGGTTTATTTATGAGTTGATAAAGTTCATTTATATTAACATTGATCAATAAGAAAAATAAACCCCCAATAATAAGTAAATTTATAGAACTCTTTTTATAAAGAACCTCTACTTCATTCAAATTATTCTTGTTTAATTCTTTTGCTGTAATTGGGTTTGCAATTTGCTGTAATGCCCTTGAAGGGATAGCAATTACCGAAGCAATATAAACTCCAACAGCATAATAAGCTACTTGTACAATATTTTCTATTTGTGGTATCATAAACTTATCAATTTCCAATAAAATACTGCCTGCCGATCCAGCCAAAATGATATAAAAAGAAAATGATATGATTTCCTTTATATTATCAGGTAAAGCAAAGTTCAATATTTGTGGGAAATACAATTTAAACGCATAGATCTTAATAATAATCATGCGAATTAAATAAACCAATACTACTGCATAAATAAACTGTTCATTGGTTAAAACTTCAAAATATACAGCTAGCAATAATACAGTTACGCATATTCTAGCAAAAACTTCTCTGATAAAATTACCAAAAACTGTTTGCATCTGCACCTTGCTCCATGCATAAAAAACTTCAAAATATCCCATAAAAATGGAAATCAAAAATATGAGATATGTGTACTTTTTTATAATAGTATTTTCTTTTGAAAGTAAATCGGCAATGTGCTCATAAAATAACGATCCTATAAAAGATATGGGTACAATAATTAACAAGGGTAAAACCAATGCAGTTAATAAAAAATTATCTTTATCAGATTTTTCTGCATAAGATGAAAAAAACTTAATGATTGTATGCTGCATACCAAATACCAATAAAGGCATTAATATATTTGCTGATGACAATAAAAACGTAATCAATCCATAATATTCTGCTTCTAAGAAATGTGTATACAAAAACAAGACGTTGATACCACCTATGGCAAACCCTAAAAATATGATCAAGGTGTTTTTAAAAGATTGTTGCAATACTACTCCCATATCATCCTCTATCTATTAATTTATTTGATAAATAATTAAATCTTAAAAATAATAATACAGCCGAAGTGGTTAAACCTACCAACAATCCAATCCATAAGCCTTGACTTCCATAACCAAAAGTTATACCAAGTAAATAACTTATTGGAAACCCAACCAACCAATAGGCTATAAAAGTAATATATGTAGGCATTTTAACATCTTGCAATCCTCTTAAGCCACCCAAAACAACAACTTGAAACCCATCAGACAACTGAAACAAACCAGCAATTAATAATAAAGAAGCTGCTGTTTTTATCACAGAGATATTGTCTATGTATGCCAAAGGTAAAATATCTTTGAGCAGAAAAAATGAAATAGCAAAGAAAAATTCAATGATAAAAACCTGTAAGAATATAGAAAAACTCACTCTTCTTAGATCTTTATAATTTTTTAAGCCTTTTTGATTGCCTACTCTAATTGTTGCAGCAACACCCATACCTACGGCTATCATAAATGTCATAGATGATAAATTTAAAGCTATTTGATTTGCTGCTTGATCAATTGTACCTAAAGTACCTGCTAACCAAATAGTTGCTGTAAATATACCAACTTCAAACAACATTTGCATTGCTGTAGGAAAACCTAAATTTATGATTTTCATCAAAATACTTTTCTTTATTTCGGCTAGCTTTAAACGATTAAAATACGGTGCAAACTTATCTTTAGAATTCATGATTAAAATGATAAAAAACATCATGGCAAATCTTGAAATTAAAGTACCGTAAGCAGCTCCAATCAATTCTAACCTTGGGAAAATCCAAAAGCCATAGATCAATACAAAATTTAAAACAACATTTACAACATTGGCAATCACGGTTGCATGCATTCCGTATTTGGTTTGTGACAAACCGTCTGTAAATTGCTTGAACGCCTGAAAAATCATTAACGGAATCATAGAAAATGCCACAATTTCAAGATAAGGTATTGCCAGTTCTACCACTTCCTGAGGTTGATTCATATAACGCATTAATGGTGTAGCCAAAAGCAACATAAAAAACATGCTTAAACCCAAAATTGTACATAAAATTAAACCGTGCTGAAAAACATTCCTGCCTTTTTCAATATCATTTTCACCATCAGTCTCTGCAATCAATGGGGTTATTGCTAAAGAAAAACCAATTCCTATAGAAAAAGCAATAAAAACAAAACTATTTCCTAATGATACTGCAGCCAATGGTGCGGCACCTAACCTACCAACCATAATATTATCGGCCAAGCCCACCAAAACATGGCCCAAGTGACCTATCATTACAGGAATTGCTAGTTTAAAATTATATTTAAATTCAGAAGTGTATTTTTTTAAGTTCAATGATTTTTTTATTATTTAATTCTAATTACAAATTTAATTGAATCTTTATCTAATAAAACAATTAGTTTTGATTTATTTAATTATTCTGTGAAAATGCTATTTATACAAATATTTAAATAATTTTTAGGCTCCATTTTATTACCTTTGCGAATAATAATTTGTTATTTTAATAATTTATAAAAATGGGTAAATCAAATTTTATATTTACAACAAAAGCCTCTATTTTAATTGTGTTTTTGTTTTCAATTTCCTTTAACTACATTGTGGCCCAAGACGTTACTACAATTAAAGCAAACAGTGAAGATATTAGTGATAGTTTAGATTTAGAGGCTGTAGCATCTATTTTTGGTGAGTCGAAAGATTTAGAAGATTTTGAAAAAAGACTTAACGACCCTAAAACGCAAATATCAAATTTAGACCTTAATAATGATGGTGAAGTAGATTATTTAAGAGTAATGGAAACAGGTACAGATAATAATGTACATACGATATCTATTCAATCTATAATTGGTAAAGATCAGTTTCAGGAAGTAGCTACTATTGATGTAAAAAAAGATTCCAGTGGCACTACGCAAGTTCAATTTGTTGGTAATGTTGATATGTATGGTCCAAATTATTATATAACCCCAGTATACCCTGTAGTACCAGTGTTTTTTACTTTTTTTTGGATGGCAGCATATAGCCCATGGCATTCTCCCTGGTATTGGGGCCATCACCCACATTACTGGCACGGTTGGAGTCCACATTCTTATAGTAGATATCACGCCAATGTTAATGTTCATATCAACAGAAATGTCACTTATAATAGAAATACCGTAAGGATAAATAATAGAACTAATATTAACACAAGAGATAATTCTTATTTTAAAAATAATCCGAATAAAACTTTTAATAAGAGAAACCCCGGAATCGGCAATAAAGATCAATTAACAAATAATAGAAAAAATACAACAAGAAACAAAGGAATAAATACGGATAAAGGATATAAATCTTCTGGAAGGCCGGTAACAAGACCAAAAAGCAAACCCAATACAAGACCTGCTAACAAACTGAATAAAACAAATTCGAGTGCGAGACCAAGCACAAGGCCTAGTACCAAGCCAAGCAACAAACCCAACAATCGACCTAGTTCAAGACCTAGCACTAGGCCAAGTACAAGACCAAGTACTAGTAAACCATCCTATTCAAAACCTGCTCCTCGAACTTCATCTTATTCTAGACAAGCACCATCAAGATCAAGTTACAGAAGAACCAGACATTAAAAACATATTAACAATCCTTAAAACAATTATTACAAATGGAATTAAACATGAATACATTAATCGATCAGTTGACCAATACTGTATTAGAATATGGTCCTAAATTAATTGGAGCTATTTTGGTTTGGGTCATTGGATCCATGCTAATCAAAAAAATTATCGCAATTTTTAATAGATCGTTAGACAAACAAAATACCGATACCTCCTTAAAACCTTTCTTAAGAAGTCTGGTAGGAATACTTTTAAAAGTAATGCTTGCTATTAGTGTTCTAGGTATGTTGGGTGTTGAAATGACATCATTTATCGCCTTATTAGGTGCTGTAGGCCTGGCTGTTGGAATGGCATTATCGGGCACCTTACAAAATTTTGCAGGCGGTGTTATGATATTGATTTTCAAACCTTTTAAAGTAGGGGATTTTATTGATGCCCAAGGACATAAAGGCGTTGTAAAAGAAATTCAAATATTCAATACCATCCTCACTGATTTAGACAATAAAACTATTATTCTACCTAATGGAAATCTATCAACATCTTCTATGGTAAATTATTCTACCCAGCCTATAAGAAGAGTCGATTTTTCATTTGGTATTGGTTATGGTGATAGCGTAAATAAAGCAAGAGAAATATTAAATGTTTTGATAAAAAATGATCAAAGAATTTTAAATGATCCTGCACATTTTATAGGCGTTGGAAGTTTAGGAGATAGCTCAGTTAATTTAACGGTTAGGGTTTGGGCAAAGGGTGAAGACTACTGGGGTATTTACTTTGACTTGAATGAAAATGTATATAATGCGTTTAATAAGGAAGGTATCAATATACCATTTCCTCAAATGGATGTGCATTTACACAAGTAAGAGCATCGTATAGTTTATTAAAAAAACCGCTATTCAAGCGGTTTTTTTTATATCTCTTTGTAATAGCAACAATCTCCTTGTTGCGATTGCACATCATTTCTGGTAATTCTTTCCGCAAAGGTTTTATCAATAATTTCTCCAGCAATTGCTAAACAAGCAGTAGTAGCTGGTGATGGCGCATTGATAACATGAATGATATTTCCGTTTTTTATAATTTTAAAATCATCAACCATGTTTCCATATTTATCTACCGCCTGAGCTCTAATTCCAGATCTGGAAGATTCTATGTCCTTTTCAGTAATAGATGGCATCATTTTTTGTAACTCTTTTACAAATAGTTTTTTAGAAAATGCTCTTCTATATTCATCAAGTCCTTTTTTCCAGTTCTTAGCAAATAATTTCCAAGTACCCATAAAAGCAAAAGCCTGCAAACTATCCATAAAACTAAAACTAGTTTTTTGATAACCTTCTCTCTTAAAAGTAAAAACGGCATTTGGGCCGCATTCTACATCCCCATTTATCATTGGCGTAAAATGCACTCCTAAGAAAGGATATTTTGGGTCTGGCACTGGGTAGACCAAATTATTGATCTTATGCTTGGCATGTTTTAAAAGTTTGAAATAATCACCTCTAAATCCAATAATATGCACATCCAGATCGACATTGTTTTTTTTTGCGATTCTATCTGATTGTATTCCCGCACAAATAATTACTTTTTCTCCAGAAAACTCACCGGGATTCGTTCTCACAATAACTTTATTCTTTTTTTTGCTAATGGTTTGAATTTCACAACTCGTATAAAGTTGATTTTTTGAATTTTTATCCAAAACAAGCTGCACAAATTTTTTAGCAACTTTTGCGTAATTTATAATACCCGCAGAGGGTACCCAAATGGCTTTGATGCCTGAAATAAATGGTTCTTTTTCTTTAATTTCTTTGGAAGATAAATATTTAATTCCAACTGCATTATTCTTTAAACCATTTTTATAAATTTGCTCTAATACTGGAATTTCTTTTTCATTTACCGCTACAATAATTTTACCGCATATTTTATGCTCTATATTGTTTTCCTTGGAAAACTTAATCAACTCATCCCTACCTTTTTTACAATGCAATGCCTTTAGAGAACCTGGTTTATAATAAATACCCGAATGAATTACTCCTGAATTTCTTCCGGTTTGATGAAACGCCAATGTGTTTTCTTTTTCAAGAATTACAATGGTTTTCTGAGGAAATTTTAATTGTAACTTATAGGCTGTTGCAGTTCCTACAATACCTCCTCCAACAACAATAAAATCAAATGCTTTATTTTTCATCTGTATATTGGAAATTAAAATTGGTTATTTCACATATTCCGTTTTTTTCATAAAACTCAAAGCTATGAATCCAGCAATAAAAAATATCGATATCAATAATATTGATATTTTCATAGACCCGGTTATTGAAATAGATATTCCAAATATAAAGGTACCCCAAACAATAGCAATCTTTTCTGTTACTATAAAAAAACTAAAATAAGTGGC
>CAYPHN010000216.1:0-6091 GCA_964410265.1 uncultured Flavobacteriaceae bacterium
CATTGGCTAATTCTTCAATGAACCAACAACTTCATGAGAAATTTCCTGAAGGTGAATTAAGAATTTATGATTCAATTAAAAACAAAAATAAATTAAAAACATCATCTGTAGGAAGATTGTTTGATGCAGTATCATCATTATTAGGTATTTGTGATTTAAACACCTATGAAGGAGAGGCTGCTATATTGCTGGAGAATAGAATTTCTAATTATGACTTGAGTAGTTGTAAATCATATTATACTGTTTTAGATAATCGTAAAATTGTAACCTATAAATTATTTGAGAATTTATTTTTAGATTATAAAAAAGGAGAGACTATAGAAAAGATTATTTTAAATTTTTTATTCACTTTGGCAAGTATTGTTTTAAAAATTGCTACAGTAGAAAATATTACGAAAATTGCTTTAAGTGGAGGAGTATTTCAAAATACTGTTTTGATGGATATGTTAATAGAATTAAATCAAAATAAGTTCGAATTATATTTTAACAGAAACTTGTCTCCGAATGATGAAAATATATCATTTGGCCAAATAATGTATTATTTAAACTGTAAGTAAAAACATTCTTAGCACTAAGAATTTGAAAGTAAATTTAAACACCAAATATCCAATAAAGACCTATAATTATAGCGAAAAGCCCACCAGCCAAGCGGATGCCATTAAGAAAATCTTCATTGTGCTCTTTTTAAGCCAGAGAAGTAATTTTACCAATCACCAAAGCATAGGCAGTCCATGGCAAGAACTGTTCCTATGGCAAAGCCTATAATGAATTGTGTTGCAGCAGTAACTGATGTAAATCCTAAAATAGGAATAAACAAAATAAAATGAGCTACACCTGCCAATCCGTGTAATATGCCAACACTAAAAGAAGTGTAATAACTATTCTTTATTTTATTTTGGTGGGAATGCGTATGTCCGTTGTTTGGCGAATGTTGGTGAGCATGGGTATGAAAAACAGGCAAATCATTACTGTGGACGTGCAAATGCTTGTGTCTATTTTTTTATTAAAGATTTGATAAAAAGCCCATAAACCAATAAAAATGATTACAAAACCAACTAATTGTTCACTGTAATTTGAGATTTTTTCTATTGGGATAATTTCTTCAAATAGAAGAAACAGAACTCCAATTAGGCTCATACCTAATAAATGACCAAGACCCCAAAAAACTCCAACTTTCCATGCCTTTTTTTTAGATTCGATGGCGAATGGAGTTACAGCAGCCAATCGGGTCCTGTTATAACGTGTAAAACGGCTGCAATTAATCCTGTAATAATGGGAAAACTTATATCCATATTTTTTTAGAAGAATTTATCCCAACTGATAAGGGTTTGTTGAATGAATAATACTAAAAATATTATACTAACAATAAATTTTAATGTTGTTGAGGCTAAAAAACCTAAAAAAGAACCAAAGGCAGCTTTTAAAGCTCTTGCAAAATCAATTTTATGTGTTAATTCGCCAATAAATGCACCTAAAAAAGCCCCAATTATAAAGCCAAAAGGTATAGGGCTAATCAAGCCAATAATTAATCCTATGGTTGTACCAATGGCTCCAGCTTTACTCCCTCCAAATTTTTTTGTTCCCATTGCTGGAATGATATAATCTAAAACCAAAATAATAATTGCTATGATAAGGGTTATTCCTAAAAAGGCATAACTCATAGGTACTGCATTGGTTAAATGTAATAATAATAAGCCAATCCATCCTGTAATCGGACCTGGAATTACGGGTAAAAATGAACCAATAATTCCTAGTAAGGTGAATACAAACCCGAGGACCAATAAAAAAACATCCATAAAATAATTTTATAGCAAGATATAAATTATTGCAGTTTATTTAGACACTGTAATAAAATATATTGAAATTTAAGGTGCGTTTACTTCATGGTCTTAGCGTATTTGATTTGCCACATGAAAAACAAGTAATTTAATTTATCAACTAAATAATTAGTTTAAACTAATTATTTAGTTATATTTGTATTGTTGAATTAAAAATTATGTTGGATTATGAGTAAACAATTAACAAAAGCAGAAGAGCAATTTATGCAGGTTTTATGGAGCTTGGAAGAAGCTTCTATAAAAGAAATAATAGCGCAGTTGCCTAATCCTAAGCCGGCATACAATACAGTTTCTACTATTATTAGAATTTTAGAAACTAAAAATTTTGTTTCGCATAAGCCTCAAGGAAGAGGTTATATTTACTATCCGCTCATTAAAAAAACGGACTACACCAATCAAAGTTTACACAAATTAGTTGATGGCTATTTTGAAGGTTCTTTTAAAAGTATGGTTTCGTTTTTTGTAAAGAAAAATGATGTTGATATACACGAATTAGAGAGTATAATGAAGGAAATTGAAAAATCTAAACACAAAAAATCATGATAAATTATATCGTTCAAGTTTTATTGTTTCAAACTATTTTTTTAGCTGTTTATGATCTAGTTTTAAAAAAGGAAACCTTTTTTCAATGGAATAGGTTTTATTTAATTTTATCTTCAATTTTAGCCTATACACTTCCTTTTTTTAAGTTTCAATCGGTTGGTGAAAATTTACCACAAGAATATATTGAAATGTTGCCGGAAGTAATGTTGTCACCCTCAACCTATATTGAAAAACAAATCGATTGGTCAGCCTTGTTGTTTACAAGTTTACAATGGATTTTCTTTATAGGATTAGTTTTATCAGCTTTATTATTTATCTATAAATTATTACAAATTATTAAGTTGATTGTTAAAAATGATTCCGAAAAGGAAAAAGAGTACAGTTTGGTGCTATTAAGTAAAGAATATACTTCATTTTCCTTTTTTAGATATATATTTTTAGGAAAAAACCAGCAGGAAAAAGAAGATGTTATCAAACATGAATTGATTCATGTAAAACAAAAGCACAGTGTAGATCTATTATTTTTTGAGATACAAAAAATTGTGTTTTGGTTCAACCCTTTTAGTTACCTCTATCAAAATAGAATTACAGAAATACATGAGTTTATCGCAGACTCATTAACAGTAAATAAAAAAGGGAAAAGTACTTTTTATTATAGTCTATTGGCCCAGACTTTTGCAGTTGACAAAATAGCTTTTGTCAATGCATTTAATAAACAATCATTAATTAAAAAACGAATTATTATGTTTAGTAAAAAGAAATCAAAAGAGATTTTAAAATTTAAATATTTATTACTAATCCCAGTTTTGATAGGAATGTTGATTTATACTTCTTGTGAAAAAACCAATCCTGACAATACTTTATCGAAGGTTAATGAAAAAAGATTAATTAAATCGATAATGGCAGGATATACAACAAAAGATGGAGAGGTTGTACCAGAGAATGTTTTTCAAAGTGAAAAAGAAGGATATTTTGATTTGTATTATAATAAAATTCCAGATGGCGATATAATTTCAGTTGAGAAATTATCCGCAGAAGAAAATAAAGAATATTTAAGAGTTTCGGATAAATTTAAAAATTCAAAAATTTACCAACTTGAAAATGGGGATAAAGTTATCTATTTGGATATGAAATCATTTTTAAAGAATGAAAAAAAGGTTGATTACTCAAATGCATCTGTAGTCCCATTTGCAGCCATTGATCAAGTACCAGTTTTCCCAGGTTGTGAAGATGCTGAAGATCAAAAGGCATGTTTTGTTCAAAATGTTACAAAGTATATAGGTGTTAATTTTAATACCAGTATCACTAAAGGATTAGGTTTAGAACCTGGTAAAAAAAGTATATATGTGCAATTTAAAATAGATAAAACAGGTAATATTGTTGATGCAAGAGCTCGTGCACCACATAGCGATTTAGAAGAAGAAGCCGTTAGAGTTGTAAGTGGTTTACCACAAATGCAACCAGGTAAGCAAAATGGCAAAAAAGTAGCGGTAAAATATACCGTGCCAATTACTTTTATAGTTGAATAATGTTTTCCTGCAAGGTCTTTCAGACCTGGTAGGTATTATTTAGAAGAAAAAATTCATTCATCAGATGACTATAATAGCTTAGCTTGTAGTCACCTGATGAATTTAAGATTAACAAATTACTATGAAAAAAACCCATATATCGATTTTCATCATATTATTTATAATTTTAAAAACCGAAGCTCAAGTTTCGGTTTTATCTGTTACAGATAGTTTATTGCAAACTGGAAATTATAAAAATGCCTTAAAAGAATTAGAAAAAGTAAAGCCTCAAACTTTTTATACTTTGGTAAAACAAGGAGATATTTACCAAAGCGTTGCTTATTATTCTAAGGCAATAGAGTTCTACAACAAAGCATTAACTAAAAAAGAATTATTAAAAGTAAAACTAAAATTAGGTAAAGTTTATTTGGTCCAAGGAAATCCAAATCAAACAATTAAAATTTATGAAGAGATACTTAAAAAAGATAGTTTAAACCTTATATTAAAATTTAACCTTGCAAAGTTATATACCAAAGAGTATCGAAAAAATGATGCTATTATCTTGTTAGAATCTTTAATAAAAGCTGATTCGTTAAATCCAGGATATTATTATGAACTTGGTAAGATCTATAAAAATAAAGGAGCTTTGGGGTTTATGAAAAGCGGAAATTATTTTTTAGACACTTATCGAAGAGATACAACACACTTAAAGTCAATTTATGAGCTAAGTAAATTTTACAAACAGTTAAAATTTAAAGATTCTACAACGCTATTTATTGATAAAGGATTAAGGTTAAATCCTAAAAGCATCAATTTCAATCAGCTAAAAGCAAAAGAAGCATACAGTAATAAAGACTATCAAACGGTATTAATTCATCTCGAAAAATTAGAAGACCTAAACTTTAAAACCATATTTACTTATAAATTGTACGGTTTAACCTATATGAAATTAGAAGATTATGAAAAAGCCAAAAAGTATTTTCAAAAGGCATTAAAAAAGAATTATAACGACTCTTCTTTACTCTACAATATGGGTGTTGTTCAAAAATTACTAGGAGATTTAAAAAGAGCTGAATTTAGCTTTATGCATTCAATAATGAGCCAAAAACAAGATATTGACAAGCAATATTACGAAATTGGTTTAATTAATTTAGAACAAAATAAATTTCAAAAAGCAATTGTCAATTTTGAAAAATCGTTTAAAAATAATTCAAATAACCACTATTCATTATTCCAATTGGCATTGGCATGTGACGATTTTTATAAAGATAAAAGTATAGCATTAAAACATTTTGAAAATTATATAAAAAGATTTGATGCAAAAGACAAAAAAATGACAACATATGTTATTAAACGATTGAGAGAAATGAAGAAAGAATTTTTTATGGATGGGGTTAAAATTGATTAATCAATACCATAATTTAGTTGAGGTATTGCAAACACCAAATTAAAAATTGAGAAACTAATGTTTTTGTAATTTTTGATTTAACTATTAATTTTTTCATAGATTTTCAACAATAACCGCAACGATTCAAAATAATTTGTATTTTCACCTAATCAAAAGGGTACAATGTTATTACGACTATTTTTTGCTATACTTTTTATCTCCTTTTTTACTTCCTGTGATTTTATATCGCCTAAAAATTCCCGACTTCAAAATTTAGTTTATTTAGACACGATTATTGATTATAATTCGGTAGACGTTTATCCTTTACTTACCGCTTGTAATAGTTGTGATACCAATATAAAACAAAATCAATGTTTTGAAAAAGAGCTACTTAAATCATTAAAAGTTAATTTTGAAGAAAACAATTTAAAAGCAGATAAGCAAGTAACAGATACGGTATTTGTAGATATTTTAGTTGATAATAAAGGTAAAATATCTGTTACAAAAATTTACGAAAGCCCGGAAGTTCTTAGTGAAATACCAAATTTTGATACCATACTTCGAAAAAGTATACAAAAATTGCCTGTCGCCATACAGCCATCATTGAAAAGAGGAATTCCTGTAAATGCAAAGTTTAAATTGCCCGTTGTATTTTTATTAAAAGAGTAAAAATCATTTTTTAAATTTTCGTCCTTTCCATTGGTATCCTTTTTTAAAAGATAACAGGCCAACAAAAACTGTAAATATTGGATGTAAAACGCTACTTGTTAAATAAATTTTTAAAGATTTCTGACATTTAAAAAAAAGTGATGTTT
>CAYPHN010000217.1:0-4695 GCA_964410265.1 uncultured Flavobacteriaceae bacterium
GATAGAATCGGTGAAAAACCACTGCATTACTCCATTTATGAAAATACTTTTGTATTTGGTTCTGAACTAAAATCTCTATTTTCTTATGGCATTCCAAAAAATATGGATTTAAGTCTTATAGAACTTTATTTGGTGTTGACCAACATACCTGAACCACATACTTTTTATAAAAATGTTTATAAACTTAAGGCAGGACATTATCTTGTCGTAAAAAATGGAAAGTTTAATGAATATAAGTATTGGGATCTGCCTGAAATTGATGAAGCCAATATGATTAGAGATAAAGATTATATTTATGAGCGGTTTGATTCCTTGTTTAGAGATGCTGTCAAAATAAGAATGAGAGCAGATGTACCTTATGGTGCTTTCCTTAGTGGTGGTCTAGATTCATCGGCTGTTGTTTCAGTAATGTCAAGCATATCAAATTTCCCTATCAATACGTTTACAATTGGTTTTCCTGAAAGAGAATTTGATGAAAGTAAATTAGCTTTGGCCGTTGCAAATAAATTTAATACAATTCATCATGTTAATACTGTCAACCCTGACGATTTTAATGAAATCATTAATAAAGTGGCATATCATTATGATGAACCCTTTGGTGATGCTTCTGCTGTTCCAACGGGTTATGTTTCCAAATTTGCTTCAAAAAAGGTTAAAATGGTGCTAACAGGTGATGGAGGTGACGAACTCCTTTCTGGGTACAATTCTTATGCTGGTATTAAAATAGCCCAATTGTATAAAAAATTTCCATTGACAATTCAAAATAATGCTCCAAAAGTTATTTCTTCTATTAATCGATTAGCTAAGGGTGGAATGAGACTAAAATTGAATAAAATTGAAAGTATTTTAAAAACATCTTCAATGGATTTTAATGATAGAATTATTCAAAAAAGAGCATATACTGATTTTAATAATATTAAAAAATTAACTGGAAATATTTCGGATATCTATAGTATCGAAGACTATTTTTCAGATATTAAAAAAAAGTGTCCATATACCGATGAGTTTTACAAATTAATGCACTTGAATTTTAAATACGATTTGCCAAATGATTATTTGGTGAAAGTTGATAGAATGAGTATGGCGCATTCATTGGAGACAAGAATCCCATTTTTGGATTATAGATTAATTGAGTTTATGGTAAAAGTGGATAAGAATGTTAAATTACAGGGTTGGGAGAGAAAAAGTATTTTGAGAAATACTATTGGTAAGGAGCTGCCAAAAAGCATATTAAATGCTCCTAAGAAAGGTTTTGGTATTCCGTTGCGAAATTGGTTTAAAGAAAATTCATTTGAAGCCACAATCGATTTAAATTTGAAAGAAGTAAAATTAATATTAGATGAATCAACGATTGCTAAGATTATTGGTGAAAATAAACAGGGAGTAAGAGATAATGGTAGTTTTATTTGGTCAATGATGGTGTTGAATAAAATAATTAGTAAATGAAAGTTTTGTTTGTTAGTAGTGGTAATTCTCGTTACGGGATAGTGTCTTTTATTAAAAGTCAAGGAGAATCGTTAAAAAAGGAAGGGGCTGAATTAGAGTATTTTACAATAAAAGGGAAAGGTGTAATTGGATATTTAAAGAATATTAGGCCACTTCGAAAATATTTGATAAAAAACGGATTTGAAATAATGCATGCACATTATGGTTTGATAGGATTGTTGTGTTTGTTGACCTTCACAAGAATACCAATTGTATTATCGGTAATGGGTGATGATGCTTATGGAAATTTTGATATTAAAGGTAAACGAATTAAATCAAGCTATGTTGGTATGTTTTTAACACAAATAGCCCTAATTTTTGTTGATAAGATAATAGTGAAGTCAAGTAATATTCTAAATGTGATACCTCAGAAGATGAAGTGTTCCGTAATTCCAAATGGTGTAGATTTTGAGTTATTTAAACCAACTGGCAAAGTATTATATAAAAATACTGTTTTGTTTTTGGCAGATGAAGACAACTCTAGGAAGAATTATAAATTATTAAAAGATGCCATGGTTTTAATAAATAGGAAAGAATTAAAGACTCTCAATCCTTACCCTATTGCGCATAGTGAATTCCCTGATTATTTAAATAAAAGCGCCATTTTTGTTTTAACTTCATATAACGAAGGTTCGCCTAATGTTATTAAGGAAGCTATGGCTTGTAATATCCCGATTGTTTCTACTGAAGTTGGTGATGTAAGGGAAATAATTGGAAAAACAGAAGGTTGCTTTATTACTACTTTTAAATCTGATGATGTTGCCAATAAAATAGAAGCGGCACTGGCATTTGGCAAAAGAACAAATGGAAGAGAAAATATAAAACACTTAGAGTTAAGTTTGGTTGCAAATAAAATAATAAATATTTATAAAGAAATTTTAAGAGAATAATGTGTGGAATCGCTGGGATTATAAATTTTAATCAAAAACAAGTTAAAGAAGAAGAACTTAAATTGATGATGCAGAAAATGAAACATCGGGGCCCCGATGACGATGGTATGTACATCGAAAACAACGTTGGATTGGGCTTTGTTAGATTGAGTATTCTTGATTTAAGTACAGCTGGACATCAACCAATGTATAGCCATGATAAAAGATTTATTATGATTTTTAATGGTGAAGTTTACAATTATATTGAAATAAGAGATGAATTAAAAGATAAATATCAATTTAAAACAGGAACTGACACAGAAGTAATATTAGCAGCTTATCAAGAATGGGGCGAATCATGTTTGGATAAGTTCAATGGAATGTTCGCTTTGGTCATTTATGATACAAAGAGCAAAGAATTATTTGTGGCCAGGGATAGATTTGGAATAAAACCATTTTACTATTATCTGGACGAGGAAAGATTTATTTTTGCTTCAGAACTTAAATCTATATTACCCTTGTTGAAAAATAAAAAAGCAAATGATAAAATAATTTTTGACTATTTGTTATTTAATCGGACAGATCATACTGAAGAAACTTTTTTTAAGGATATAAAGAAATTACAACATGGTTCTTATATAAAAATAAAAAACAGAAATTTAATCTTTAAAAGATGGTATAAGTTATCTGATAAAATAGGTGAAATTAAAAACTTGTCCCCTCTTGAATATAGAGAGTTGTTTAAAGATTCATTAAAATTGAGACTACGCGCCGATGTACCTGTAGGGGTTTCTTTAAGTGGCGGTATTGATTCTTCTGCAATTGTATCATCTTTGATAAAGGATTTTGATCTTAATGAATTAAATACTTTTTCTGCTGTTTATGGAAAAAATGAAATAACCGATGAAAGTGAGTATATAGATGAGTTTAAGTATATGCTTAAAAATATGCATTATACCTCACCAAATGCAGCGACTTTTTTTAATGATTATGAAGACTTTATAGATGCTCATAACGAGCCTGTTGCAGAAATAGGACCCTATGTACAGTTTAAAGTGATGGAACTTGCATCTAAAAGAGTAAAAGTTACCCTTGATGGTCAAGGTGCAGACGAACAGTTGGCAGGATACCATTATTTTTTTGGTAGTTATTATATTGAATTGATAAAGAAAATGAAATTATTGAAGTTTATCCAAGAAAGTAATCAATATATTAAAAAACACAAATCATTCAATGCTCTTAAATATTTTGTTTTTTATTTACTACCAGCGAATATTCAAAATAGATTTAATAATCAGAGAATCCCTTCTGTAAATAGAACATTTATTAAGGCAAATAAAGCCAAGCGTAGGATAAATAAAATGCTTTTTAATCCCAAAAATTTAACAGATTCTTTACTCCAGCATTTTGAATTTAAATTAGAACATTTATTACGTTGGGAAGACTTAAATGCAATGCATTTTTCTATTGAATCAAGAGTGCCATTCTTAGATCATAGGTTGGTTGAAGCTACGTTATCAACACCTTCACGTCAAAAAATATGCGATGGAGAAACAAAATATATATTAAGAGAAGCTTTAAAAGATATTTTACCTGAAAAAATTACAAATAGAAAAGATAAAAAAGGTTTTTCAAACCCAAGAGATAAGTGGTTTAGATCCGAAAAATTTGAAAAGCTTATTTTTAAACTGATCAATTCTGATAGTTTTAAAAAACGAGGTTATTTTAATAGTGAAATTGCAAATAAGCAATATAAAAAACACCTCGAAGGAAAAATAGATATTTCAGCAGAAATTTGGAAATGGATTAATTTGGAACTTTGGTTTCAAAAATTTATAGATAATAGATAACTTTTTTATAGGTAACGCTATTCATGAAATTTTTAACATAGAAATAATTTAGGCAGTTTTAATGAAAATAGCACTAGTAACAAATAAAAATCTTCGTCATAAATACTGGGCTTATAGTATGTATAAAAGGCATGATGTTAAGCTAATTATTCACCCACATGGTAAAAAAAATACAGTTAAAAAAATTAAAAGTAAGAATGCTTTAAAGTATGGACTATTTTATTTTTTATTGAAAATATTAAGTATACTATATAATAAATTTTTTATAAATAGTATGACAAGACAAATTGCGATTTATGAAAAAAAATTCTTTATTAAATATCAAGAAAAATATAAAAAAATTCCAAAAGAAATTATCTATGATGTTGAAACAGTAAATAATAATGATATTATAAAATTAGTGAAGGAAAATGATATTGATATTATATGCTTTTTAGGAGGAGACTTGGCAAGAAAAGGTTTTATTAACTCGCCAAAAATAGCTAGCTTAA
>CAYPHN010000217.1:4705-6086 GCA_964410265.1 uncultured Flavobacteriaceae bacterium
TTTCATAGTGGTATCTCACCTTTTTATAATGGAAATAAGACTGTTTTTCAAGCTGTTAGTGATTATAGGCCGAATTTTGCAGGTGGAACATTAATGTATATTTCTGAAAGAATTGACGGTGGTGGCATTTTATCGCATTATTTTCCGCAAATTGAACAAAATGACAATGGAGCTTCTTTGTTTATGAAGGGGATTAAAGGATCTGTTAAATTATACACTCAGTACATCGAGTATATTGATAAACATGATTTACCTGAGGGAGTAATACAGGAAAGAACCTTCAGATATGTTAGAAATATTGACTGGAATATACTAAATGATATTAAACTAAGAAGATTCACAAAAAATGGGATTAAAAATATATATTTTAGAAAGGAAAAAGTAATTGACTATTTTATCCTTAAAAAGAATGATATATCAAAAGTTTATTCGTTGTCATTAGATGTGATTTTAAAGAAAAGATAACGAAGAGATGAAAAGATTGATTAATTTTTGTGGGAGCCTTATATCATCTTCAGATTACTTACAAAATCTTTTGATTTCAGTGCATGATGATAGTTTCAGGATAATTTATTTTCATATGGTTACTCCAACTCCTTATGATAATCCATATTATTTTAAAACAGGAATTACTCCTGAAGAATTTAAAAAAATCATAAATTATTTAAATAAAAAATATAGAATAATACCGTTGTCTAAAGCAATAGAAATGAATGACAAAGGGGTTTCATTAAAAAATTGCTTATCGATTACCACAGACGATGGGTTTAGAGAAAACTATGAATATATTGCTCCAATTTTATTAGATTTAAATCTAAGTGCTACTTTTTTTTTAATTGATGAATGTATTGATAATAAAAATTTAATGTGGAGAAATAAAATAATATATATTCAAAATAAAATTGGCCTGAGTGCGACATATCATTTAATGAAAAATTTATCTAAAAAAGAAAAAATCGAATGGCCTAAAAAAAATGAAAGCTTGTTATCATGGAGCGATAGAACTTGGAGTATGACTAAAAAAGAAATTTGGGTTGATTATTTATGGGATAAAGCGAAACTAGAACCATTAAAGCAATTTCTTGAAAATAATAAGCCATATATGACTACGAAGCAAATTAAAGAATTACTTTCAAAAGGATTTGAGGTTGGTGCCCACTCTAAGTCACATCCTTTTTTTAATAAATTAAATCATCAACAAGCTGAAAATGAGTTAGAACGCTCTCTTGATAGTGTCAGCAAAAAGATAGGTAAACAAACTTATCTTTTCTCTTACCCTTTTGGGCCTCGGGTTTTGCCTCAAATTGAAAAGGATCTGGTGGTAAAACATTCTAATAAAGTAAAAACTCTTTTAGGGATAAAGAACAGTTTGAATAATTTT
>CAYPHN010000218.1:0-6082 GCA_964410265.1 uncultured Flavobacteriaceae bacterium
ATGAAGAAAAAAAGTTTTGAGAGTTTCATTTTATAAAAAGGTTTTATCATGGAGATGTATTATTTAATTAGGTTGAAAAATAGGATCAAACAATTCTTTTATTCTCCGGATCCCATTCTACTTTTCTATTTTCTACATAAGATTTATGCACCATCATAACAGCTGCAGTGTCTTGAAAAGCTTTTTCAATATTACAGCCAGTAGTTCCGCCATGACGAATTACATCTATCCATTCTTTCATGTGTAAATGCGTAATATCCATAGATTTACCTTGTACCATGGTATCTATCAATCCACGTTCAGCATAATATTGTTCTGTTGCCGATGAAACGGCATCTACCTTAATTTCTTCATTTGGATAGGTATAAAATGGGTTTTTACTATTGATCATCCCATTTTCAATTTTATTTTTATACTGTATGGAATCTTTGTTTACGGTGATTTCTAAACTACTTCCAACCTGCATACTGGCATCACTTCCCATAAAAACTCTACCTCTTGATCTACTACTAGCCAAGGAGGCACTGTAAAGCATTGTAAAGTCTCTATCAGAAAATTCAAGAACCGATTGAAATGTATCTGGCATATCACGTTCTTCTTTATAATAATAAATACCACCTGAAGAAGTAACTGATTTGGGTATACCGAATCCCATAATTTGATTTAAAGCATCCACTTCATGAGAAAATAATTGCCCCGCAAGTCCTGTATCATAAGCAAACCATCTTGGCCAACCATAATAACGTTCTTTACTAAAGGGTACATAAGGTGTTGCTCCTAGCCATTGTTTCCAATCAATATTGCTAGTATCTCCAGATTTTATGGTACCGTCTTTCTCAAGATGTCTAATCCATGCACCATGAGGTGTATTTCTGTTAGTAGTTGTTTCTATTAAAGTAACCTTGCCAAGCACATTTTTTTTGATAATTTCTCTGGCTTTTTTAAAAGTTTCATTTTTACTATTCTGATGACCCAGCTGAAAAACTACACCACTCTTTTTTACTGCAGCATAAACACGATGCATTTCATCTTCTGTTAAGGTCATTGCCTTTTCACAGTATACATGTTTTCCTGCATTTACAGCATCTATCGTCATCTGAGCGTGGTGAAAATCGGGTGAAGAAATTATAACAGCTTCAATATCAGAATTTGATAACAAATCCTGATATCTACGATAACGTTTTACATCTTTGTTTTTTACAGCTTTTCCGTTGGGTTGTATACCATTAGATGCCAAAACTATTCCGTTTTCAGCACGAGTATCGTATACATCACAAATACCAATAACCTTAACATTTAAAATTTCTTGATTTTGATATCTACCTAATTTTTTAATGGCTCCATTATCATTCTTATTTACTTTTTTAACAAGCTCTTTATAGGAATCCTGATTTAAAAATCCAGCTGCTTTCAACAAGGCAATTCCCCTACTTCCAACACCAATAATTCCAATTTTTACAATTCTTTCTTTACTTCCCACTGAAGTATTTGGTAATATAGACGGGGCATCACCTGTCAATCCTAAATCCAATTGTACAATTTTATTTTTGGCATTTTCAAGTGTTTTCTTTTTCCAATAATCATAGGTAAATAAACCTAATAAAGGTACTGCTGCCATACCTTTAAGGGCACTTCTACGATTAATATGATTGTTTGACTCTGCATCGTGAGTTTTATCCTTCATTATTCAATATAATTTTTATCATTATTTATGAATTTTTCATATTCCTTATCCTAAATATTTTTATTCTGTTTTTCGTCTAAAATTTCAATTCTAAAAGTAAAAGTAACTGCTTCAATTTTAATTTACTCATAGTGGTAATTTATTTTAATCTTTATCATTCGGATAACGCAAAGCCCATGGTTTTCTAATTGTATCCATTACCTCCATAATCTGTATCGATTCATCCAGCGGCATTAAAGGAGATTCTTTGAGACCTTCATTCAAACACCTCATCACTTCCTCTGCTTCATAGTTTAAGGCATTTCCAACAATTGGTTCTTCCAATGTATCCACCTCTAAATTATTTACAAATAAAGATGCTTTGGTAGGTACAGCAAAAACTTCATTTATTTTTATATACCCTTCTGTGCCAAGAATATAAGCCTCATCTACCGCATTTGTTCTTAAAGCAAAAGAAAGATCGGCCAATTCACCTTTGTCATATTTTAAAATAGCAATTCCTTGTTCATCAGAACCTAATTCACCCATATGACTTAAACCTATAGCTTCAATCGGTGCTTTGCCAAAAATTTGTGAAGCAAAAGAAATCACATATACCCCAACATCTAATAAACTACCTCCACCAAATGACGGTTCTAAATGTCTGGCTCCTGGTGCAAACACACCTCTAGCACATCTGGAAGCTTTTAGCATGCGTACTTCGCCAATATTACCATCTTTAATCCATTGCATCACTTTTTTTAATAATGGAATATGACGAGGTATCATTGCTTCCATTAAAAATACATTTTCTTCTCTAGCTATTCGAACCATTTCTCTTGCTTCATGAGCGTTTATGGTAAAGGATTTTTCACACAATACTGCCTTACCATTTCGCATACAAAGCACACTATTTTCCAAATGAAAACTATGTGGTGTACCAATATACACTACATCAATATTTTTATCTTCCGCCAATTCCTTATAAGAGGCATAGGCTTTGGCAATATTATGTTCTTTAGCAAATGCTTTTGCCTTGTCCAAATTTCTTGATGCTACAGCTATAAGTTCGGCCTGTGGTAAAATCGACAAAGCTTTAGCAAACTTGTTTGAAATATGACCTGTACTTATAATCCCCCATTTAATTTTTTTAATCATTGATAATAATTTAGAATTTATTTAAACTACTTTTTGGGATTAGGAAGGTTAGATTGTAACTGTCTTTTTATACCCATAGATTCAGCTACCTTCATCATTTCTGACAACTTATTGGTCAATACAAAATCAACTCCTTTTTCAAATAAGTATTTGACTTCCTTTTCTGTATCACCATAAAAATAATTGATCTTAATATTATTATTTTTTAAGGTATAGATATCCTGTTGTAAATGAACATTATCCCTTTTTTTCAATAACTGGATAAATTTAAAATCTTTTCCTGTAGTTTCTATAACATACTGATCTCTATCCGATTGACGCTCCATATTACAAATCAACATATCTTTACTCACACTTAAAACACCATTTTTGGCTTCCGTACCACAGGCAATTACTCCTTGATGTATTCTATTTTCAGAAACAACAACCGTTGCTGTTGCTTTACCTAGTTCATATCCTTCTTTTAAATGAATATTCAACCAAATATTATGTGGCATTACTTGCAAAGTTTCTTTTAAAGTAGGTATTCTCTCTCCTTTGAACATTTCTGATTTCCATCTTCCAGCATCTAGTTTTTTAATCTCATCATAGGTCAAATCACTAACTAAACCACTGCCGTTGGTTGTACGATTTACAGATTTATCATGCATAATGACAAGCTTACCATCTTTGGTCATTCGCACATCGAATTCTATCATGTGTGCTCCTAATCTAATGGCCTCTTTAAAAGCTGAAATTGTATTTTCAGGGTGTGTTTCCATCGCTCCGCGATGTGCACAAATACCTCGTTCAGGCAAAATTACACCATTTGTACGGGTCGATTGTGCAATAACAATTTGTAGCGTTAATAAAACAAAAAATAATACTATTTTTTTATGGACTAACATCTAATTCATTTTAACTATTCAATAATCTTATAATACCTTGCCATCCAATATGGCAATAAGTATTCATCTCCCGCTAATCTACTAAATTGACCTCCCCCTTGATCTAAGGTAAATGGATTTGAATTATGACGTAACATTTCTCGTTCACTTGGGTACAATAATTTTTTTGTAGCCTGTCCTCTATAATTTTCAGGTAAAAATTCTAAATCTTTTCTATGTGAGTTCTTGGTAGAATACCTATCTAAATCTACGTTAAACTCTCTTAAATAATACATAGTAGATGCAATATCTATAACTCCACTTACGGCATAGGTAAGCATTTCCCAAAGGCCATCTTTTTCAGGCCTTTCCATTTCCCAATGTTCACGGGTAACTTCTACATATTTCTTTTTTAGATCACAATTAAACGCATATTTATCTAATACATAATAGGTTATAAATGACATTTCATCATCTGAATGATTCCAACTATCTCCCATAATATCACCCATATGATTATAATCTAAGGTTTTTCTCATACCTTTCATTGGTGCCATTATATTTTCAAGATATCCATATTTATCCATCATCTTAAACGCTTCTTTCTTATAAATTTCTTTACCAGTAAGTGAATATGCCAATTGTAACCCTGCGATTAAATGTGCGCTGTTTAATTTTCTATCCGACACATAAAGTGGATACCAATTTACATATTCTGGGTTCCATCTTCCCCATCTTGTAGGTTTACCATCAACATCAACAAAATAATAATCATTCTCGATGATGTGTGTCATGATAGCATCAATAAAATTTGCCACCCTTTGTTTTTCTTCCTTGGTTTCTGTAATAAATTCATCCATTAAAGAAGCCACAAATAGGTAAGCGATGTATTCATCAGTACTTGTTGTTCCTTTCCAATCCCATTCTTCTTCATGAGAAGGTCTCCATGCATCTCCATATTCTAAAATACCTCTTCTTTCAAAAGTTCGCGAAGGAAATCCTTTTAATGGGTTTACTGTTAATAAGCGTTCAAAATTTTCAAATGTTTCCCAAACATATTGTTTTGCAATGTCTTCACCTGTTGTGGCATAACGAAAAACCTGGCTTCCTAAGTAAAGTGAAGTCCATAACCCATCATTGTCGTTATCTTGAGAATTTGCCGATTTTAAATCGCCTTGAATTTTATATCTTATTTCATTTACCCAGCCAAAACGCATATGATATTTACGAATATCGTCCTGGTATTTTTTGGTTTTATCGGCAAGAGTTTGTTTTATGTATTTCACTCTATTCAAGCCTGTTTGTGTTAAAAAATAAACATCTCCTTTGCTATCGCTAGAAATATCCAATACATTATCATTATCCAACCACCTTCTGCCAGAAAAATATCTAAACTGATCCGATTCTTTTAAAAATGCTCCATTATCCGTTGCAAACCAGAGTTGATTTCCTACTTGTTTGATATCGGTTAGATTGGTAACCGGTAGCTTTGTATTTTTTTCTAAAATAGATTTTCCGTCATAAATACTAACACTATAATAACCATTGGTTGTAGCGACAAATATTTCATTGGGTTTGAATGTAATTGCTGTTAAATTTTGGCCTTTATATAAAGCTTTCCATTTATCATCTTCTAATCTATAAATAGCATCAGAAGTTAGATAATAAAACTTTTTATTATAAACATAAGCCTTGAGTAGTTTGCCCTTAGGTAATTTATGATCTGATTTCTTTTCCGTTCTATAATAAAGCGAAGCTTTTTTATTACCTATCAATAACACCTGATCGTCTTCGTTCACCAAAATACGTTGAAAATCGTTTTTTGGAACATATTTATATATAGTTCCAGCATGGGCATTGGTTAAAAATTCATCGGCATATAAATAATATAAATAACCAGTGCTTTCTTGAATGGTTATATCTACTGGGATTTTGGTGGCCAATAAACGATAAAATAAATCTTTAGAAATTTCATTCTCATAATAATCTCTATAAAGACCTTTGTTCGTTAGAACATATACAATGTCGTTATAATCTACCAACACTTTTTTTAATTCGGCTCCTTTCAAATCATCAGATAACGAATACTTCACAGAAGTCGCCTGTTTAAATGGTGCATCTATTACTTGGGCAAAAAGGTTTGCTGAAAAAATTAATGGCAGCATCCATATTTGGATTTTACTTTTCATTTCTCTTGTATTAATTGTTTATGTTCTATTAAGTTTTTATTTTTAATTGACTATCAAATAGTATCCGTTCATAAACAATAAATCCTCCTTAATGATATATGCCTTCAAAACCTATTTCTTATTAAGACATATTAATTCCCTTTTAACCACTTTTCATTAAAGGAATTATATTTTATAGATTTTTCTACTTTACCTATTTTATAAGA
>CAYPHN010000219.1:0-903 GCA_964410265.1 uncultured Flavobacteriaceae bacterium
TTCTAACTTTATTGATATTATTTATGGAAGCATATGGTATATGATTCTCTTCAAATACCAGATATTTTTTTAACAATTTATTTATAGTATCATTTTGCTGTATTTCTGAAATTTTAACAATAAAATCCATATCGTTATTAATCCAAAATTTGATGATTTTTAATTCATCTTTAGTCAGCTGAGGCTTTCCTTTTGGTGGCATATGATTATCATCATCCATAGGTAAAAAAGAACTTGTATATATTTTACTTTCTTCTGTGTCATTTTTAGAAACAACATCTCCATTCTCACCACCTTTTATAATTGCTTCTTTTGAAACTAATGACAATTCACCTTTCTTTTTCGTATTGTTATGGCATCGTGTACATTTATCTTCAAATATTTTTGCGACAACATCATTATAAATTCTTAGGCTATCTACATTTTCTATAATTCTTTGCTCTGGAGAACTACCCGCATATTCTGTAATAAAATCTTCTCCATGAGTTAATACACTACCATAATGTCCGGCAACTCCTATACTTATAAGTGCAAAAATAAATAAGGATAAAAAAGATTTCTCTACCCATTTTATTTTAGAAAGACTACTTATAAAAAGTATGGTAATTAAAAGGCCGAAAGAATACCTAGCCAATAATGTTTATCTAAAATATTAATTTCATATCCACCTTCCAAAGAAAGAAAATATCCAAATACGGAAGTTAGTATTGCAAAGAAAGAAGAAAAACCTAAGGCATATTTTATCGTCGATTTTGGATATTTTTTCTGAATTCTGCCTATAATATCTAAATAAAAAGTGATTATTAAAGCCCCAATTGGAAGATGTAAAATTAAAGGGTGAAACCTCCCTAAAAACAGCATCCATCTTGACACATTTTCATTATCCAATGTATTTGCAAATGC
>CAYPHN010000219.1:925-6074 GCA_964410265.1 uncultured Flavobacteriaceae bacterium
AATATCAAGAATATTATTTTTTTCATAAAATGAATATTAATAAAAAATCCATTCATCCATAAATAACCAAGCCTTTTTACCTGCTCCGTCATGCCAACTTGGAATTTTTTGCAAATTTTTAATTTCAAACTTTATGGCCATTACATCTTCATCAATTTTCAATGTATATGATTCAACCCTTTGATCTACTCTTTGCTGCATTTTTTTTAATTCAAAATCTTTTTTTTCAAAAAAAGTAACGCCGTCTTTTGAAAGCAAAATTTGTATCTGTTCTGGTGGAAAAATCCATGCATCTGGATTATTTAAATATCCAATTGAAACAGTTTGCAAATGCGTTAATTTTTTAAAAACAATAATTGATTGGGCTACGGTGTCAAATCCAAGCCATTGTGAATCCATATAATCAACCTTCGCTTTGATATGATTTATCAATGTTTTTCTACCTCTCCCTTTATACTTATTATTAAATGCTGATAACCAAACAATTGAATCAACAGATATACCCTTTTTAATGAATTCAACTTTTTCTGTATCGCTACTTTTCCAATCTTCATGAAAAGCTTTGAATTTATATACACCTGGTTCGATAACTTTAATAAGCTTTGTATACAACTTTGAATTTATATTAGGTTCTTTATTGTTATTCGTATAATATATTTTTACATTATTTATTTCCAATTCTGCTGTAATAAAACCAACAGAATCTATAATTTGATTTATTACTTCAATTTTTGGGCTAACCAATTGAATATCTTTACTTTGAACTAATACTTTTTTTACTTGAGATTTACAGGATAAAACGAATAACAATCCTATTACCAACAATATGTTTTTCATATTCTCAATAATTTAATTGGGTAAGTTTGGCCTGAGTTCCATTGGGCTACATAAATATTTTCATCATCGTCAATACAAACATCATGAGGATGTTGAAAAAGTCGAACACTTTGATATAGTTGGTTTAAACTTCCATCATGATATTCTGGTGCAGTGGCTCCTGGACAAGAAACTACTTTATTGTTTTCATCCATAATTAATAAAAATCCGGAATCATTATTTGGAGCTTCTTTTGATTTTAATACTGCAAAGTATATCTCTTTATTATGAATTACCGGACGGCATATTAAAGCTCCTGGCACATTTATTGTTGACAAATAATTCCCATCTAGACTAAACCTTTTCAATTTATTTTGTTCTCTCGCTGTAATGAGTAAGCAGGGTTCTGATTTATTTCTATTGTCATAACAAATACCATGGGCATTTATAAATTGAGAATCTCCAGTACCCTTTCCTCCGAAAACATGCAACAATTTACCTTCGTAGCTATAATGCATAATATATTGATTTCCATAACCATCAGCCACATAAAAATCGCCATTATCTAATACCGTTGTTTCGGTGGGTTTAAATTCTTCTTTAGATTTATACTTTCCAGAATCAGCCGGGTAATCAATTTCAAAAACTACTTTACCTTCCATAGTAGTTTTTATTACTTGATGCCGCTCATAATCCGTAATAAACAAAAAATCTTCTCCATTTTCTTTAACCAAAGTCAGCCCATGGCCACCTGGGTATTCCTTACCCCAGGTACTTAATAATTTACCCGATTTATCATAAATAATCACATTATTTTTAATATGATTTGTTAGCATTACTATTCTTCCTTTCGAATCTTGAATAATTTCATGGCAATCTTTTACAGGATTTTTAAGTGGATCTAAATTACCCCAATTTAAGTCCACCTTATAACGATGTGAATTATGCCCAATAATTACATCTTTATTTTTAGCTAAAGAAAAAGCACTTCCATATATAGGATTTGTTAAAATACCTAAAGACAATAATGATGTTTGTTTTAAAAAAGTTCTTCGACTCATATAATAATTCTAAGATAAAATATCATGTACCACATTACCGGAAACATCGGTTAATCGGAACCTTCTTCCCTGGTGTTTATAAGTAAATTTGGTATGGTCAATGCCCGAGAGATGCATTATAGTTGCTTGTAAATCATGAACATGAACCGGGTCTTTTGTAATATTATAGCCAAAATCATCAGATTCACCATAGGTAAACCCTGGTTTAACACCGGCACCTGCCATAAACATGGTAAAGCATCTTGGATGATGGTCTCTACCGTAATTCATATCCGTTAATTTACCTTGGCTATAGTTAGTTCTGCCAAATTCACCTCCCCAAATTACTAAGGTATCTTCTAATAGTCCTCTTTGTTTTAAATCCATAATCAAAGCAGCTGTCGCTTGATCTACATCTTTGGCTTGCTTTTCTATTTGTCCAGGAAGGTTTTCGTGTTGATCCCATCCCATATGATATAACTGTACAAACCTTACATCTTTTTCAATCAAACGTCTTGCCAACAAACAATTAGCGGCATAGGTACCAGGCACAACAGCATCGGCACCATACATTTGAATAATATGATCTGGTTCATTGTCAATATTCATAGTTTCCGGTACAGAAGTTTGCATTCTGTAAGCCATCTCATATTGTGCTATTCGACTATTTATTTCCGGGTCACCGAACTCCTTTTCTTGTTTCTGATTTATTTCACTAATATAATCTAACATCTTTCTTCTTTCCATCCTTGTCATTCCTTCCGGATCTTTTAAATACAAAACAGGATCTTTACCTGATCTAAATTGTACCCCTTGATGTAAAGAGCTCAAAAATCCATTACCCCAAAGTCTTGAATACAAAGGTTGACCAAATGGTCTTCCAGTTCCTCTGGATAACAATACAGAAAAAGTAGGTAAATTTTCATTCAAACTGCCCAAACCATAACTCATCCATGAACCGATACATGGTCTTCCCGTTTGTTGGGATCCGGTTTGAAAAAAAGTAATGGCCGGGTCGTGATTTATAGCTTCGGTATGCATGGATTTAATAAAACATAATTCATCAACTATTTTAGCTGTATAGGGCATTAATTCGCTTACCCATGCTCTGGATTCTCCATATTGTTTGAACTTGAAATTACTTCCTACCAGGGGGAAACTTTTTTGATTTGATGTCATTCCTGTTAGCCTTTGCCCTTTTCTTATCGATTCAGGGAGTTCTTGACCTCTCAATTCGTTGAGTTTTGGCTTATAATCAAACAACTCTAACTGCGAAGGTCCACCACTTTGAAATAAGTAGATTATCCTTTTTGCTTTAGGAGCAAAATGAGGTAAATTTAACCCTGTTGGATTCATCATTTTATTTGTAGAAAACATTTCAAACGGATCTACCATAGATGCAACTGCCAAACCACCTATTCCTAAACCAACTTTTTTTAAAAAGTGCCTTCGATTATTATTAATGTGATGCTTAAATTCTTCTTCCATCATTTTAACCTTTTATAATTGCTTCATCTAAATTAAATACCAAACTAGTTAAAACAGAGAATCCGTATAATTTTTCTGGCAAAACTTTTAGATTATTAGTATCTATGTTGTCAATGGTTTTAGACATATTGAAATTATGTATTGAATCGTCTAAAAAAGAAATTAATTTTTCTAATTCCACTTCATCCGGATAACGTGAAGTTATTTTTCTAAATATTCTTATAACTCTTTCTTTATCTGTTAAAGAAGTATCCAATAATAAGTTTCCCGACAAAACCTGTGCTGCTCCAATTAATTGAGGATCATTTAACATTACCAAGGCTTGTAAAGGCGTACTAGTTTTTTGCCTTGTAACTGTACAATCATCTCTTGCTGATGCATCAAAGGTCATCATTGAAGGTGGTGGAACCGTTCGTTTCCAAAAGGTATATAAACTCCTTCTATGTAAATTTTCTCCACTATCTACTATATAATTTGTAAGTCCTTGTCCCGAAGTTGTTTCTGCCCACAACCCCTTTGGCTGATAAGGTTTAACACTTGGACCTCCAATTTTATCAACTAATAAGCCACTAATAAACAGTGCATTGTCACGTATCATTTCTGCAGTTAGTTTTTCTCGTGAGCTTCTTGCCAAATAAATATTTTCTGTATCTTTCTCTAATAATTCTGGCGTTACTTTTGAAGATTGCTGATAAGTATGTGACATTGCCATTCTTTTTAGCATTTTTTTGATATTCCAGCCTTCTTCTTTATATGTTACAGCAAGCCAATCTAGCAATTTTGGATGTGATGGAAGCTTTCCTTGATTTCCAAAATCGGCACTTGAAGCAACAATACCAACTCCAAACATTTGTTGCCATAGCCTATTTACTGCTACTCTTGCCGTTAATGAATTTTCACCATCAAAAAACCAGTCAGCCAACCCCAATCTATTCTTTTGAAATTTTTCAGAAAAGGGCATGATTATTTCGGGAGTTCCTAATTGTACTTCATCCGTTGGGTTATCATAAGTTCCTCTGTTTAATACAAAAGTTTTTCTTTTAAAGGATTTATCTTCATGCATTACCATCAATTTAAGCTCCTTAATAGAATCTGGTAAATGTATAAAGGGTAAGTCTGCTTCAATAATTTTTTGTGTTATGCTTATATTTGGTTTAGGAAATTCGTCATATTCAATCCTCCCTTTTTCATCTAACTGATTGAAAAAACCATAAAAACTATAAAATTCTTTTTGGGAAATAGGGTCATATTTATGATCATGACAACGTGCGCATTCCATGGTTAAACCCATAAAGGCTTTAGCAGTAGTATTTGTTCTATCCATTACATACTCTACTCGATACTCTTCATCAATAACACCCCCTTCTTGTGTTATCTTATGATTTCTATTAAATCCGGTAGCAACTATTTGCTCTAAACTTGCATCGGGCATTAAATCTCCTGCAAGTTGCCATTGCACAAATTGATCATAGGGCATATTTTTATTAAAAGCACTTATTACCCAATCTCGCCAAGGCCACATAATTCTCTCTAAATCATCTTGGTATCCATGGGTGTCAGCATATCTTGCTATATCTAACCAGTCGGAAGTCATCCTTTCTCCATAAGACGTGGAAGCTAGCAATCGATCTACTACTTTTTCATAAGCATTCTCATCGGGATCGTTAATAAAATTATCTATATCACTTAATGTTGGAGGCAAACCTGTTAAATCAAAATAAACTCTTCTAATAATTTTTTCTTTAGATGCCTTAACGGAAGGGTTTAGACCTTTTTTTAATAAACGATCTACAATAAAATTATCT
>CAYPHN010000220.1:0-6047 GCA_964410265.1 uncultured Flavobacteriaceae bacterium
AATAATCACTGGGTCTATCCAATGCAAAACTAAAAAGATCGCTTTCGGTATTGTTGAATAGGAATGTTCCGGCTAATAAACGAAAATCAAATTGTCTGTTTTTGTTTGTTAACTTTCTATATCTATAATCTAAAGATATTTTGCTAAAATTTTCAGCATATTGAAAGTCGAGAAAATATCGAAGATCGTTAATAATATCTGGTTTAAAAAAGGTATAACGAATATTAAAAATATTATACTGATAGGTTTCTGGATCGTCTGCTGCTGCTAAGGGAATTTCTTTGTCAACTACTACAAATCGAGTAAATAACGAACTCCCACCAACATCACGTAAAGTTTTACGATCGAACTCAATGGAGAAAAAAGGTGTGAATTTTTTAAAGGTAAGGTCTTGGTCATAATGTGACTGACCTCCACTAAAACCTGCACTATATCGGTAAACAGAAGTTGATTTAGGTAAATATTCATAAACTAAAGAAAAAGACCCGGTTAATGTCTTGCTTTTAAGACCATAAGTTGGAGTAACATTGAAAAGCCATTTTTTTTTGAATGCTGCTTGATTATATATTTCTGGACCAAGTAATAAACCATCATAAAAATTATAGGCAAAATATGCGTTGTAAAATATTTGATTGTAATATGGGTCTTCAATATCCTTAAAAAAAGTAAATTTTAAAGGCCTGTTTAATATTTTTTTATCTAATTTTTTCCAATTATCTCTTAGATTAAATTCAGGATACTGGTATTCATAATTCAAAGAAAGCCTGTCAATTCCTTTTATAGGTACCGTTATGGTCTTTGCCGAGTCAATATTAACGACCCATTTTTTAAATATAATTTCTTTTTTGTTTATTCCATACAAAGTGATAGGTGTTTTAAAATCACTTTTATTTTTGATATAAACCTTAACAGAGTCGTTTTTCTTTTCAATTTTATTAATGGTATAATCAATTTTTTTATTGGTTTGCAGATAATCTTTAAAAAACCAATTCAGATTTTTTTTTGATTTTGATTCTAAGATGGTATTAAAATCATGGCTTGATGTTAATCTTGAATAATTACTTTTGTAAAATTCATTCAAACTAAATTTCACTATGCTATCATTCAAATAAGCATCTAAATATTTGAACCCTAATCCCGCTTTGTATTTATTTACAATTTTTCGATTAAAATTTGATAGAGAGTCAGCTCTTGTGGTTAATGATTGATCATAATTTTTACGTGTAGAAAATTGGTATACAAATGGGTATTTTCCGTTAAAATCTAATTTAGCCAGATTATAACTTCTAATACCCCAAATTTTAGAAATTCTTCCTATCGCTTTTACTTCGGAATAGTATTTATTAACATATTCCATCATTAAAAAGGTTTGAATACCATCTGCTAACCACATGTCTTTCCTCTTGTTAACAATTATCGTATTTTCAATAAACCTGTTGGTGAGTGCTTTAAACATTTTTATATCCCATTCAAAAACATCAGAAAAAGGAGAAAGCACTTTCGGCAATTGATTAAAACCGTAAACAGGATTTTTTAAATATGTCGTTTTGTTGATTAATAGTTTATCATGTGGATATTTGCCCAAATAATCACTAATAAAACGTATTTGCCTATTCAATACATCTGTTTTAATATTTTCGGGTAAATTTTTACTTTTTAAATTCGATATTATTTCAAGTGAATCCGTATTATATATAGAGAAATCATTAATTAGTTGAACATTAATCTCTATATCCACCCTGTTTTTATCTTTAAAATGGTAATAAACATATTCTTCATGAATGGTTGCTTTGCCCGGAAGATCTGCATGTAGTGTATAGCCTAATGGAACTTTAAAATCAATAGTATAATTTGTTGGATCCATATATAGGTCGTCCATATCTAAGTTGCTGTACTTGTGCCATTTACCATCAAACACTACTGGGCTCAAATACCAATAGCGCAAGTTGTAATTGTCTGCAGTATAACCGTATTTCGTAAATTTATCTATAGGAATTTTTATAAGAATATTGGTGGATATCTTTATTGAATCTTGAGCCTTTAAGGTTTTGGGTAAAATAATTTGGACTATATCTAATGCATAGTCTAGATTTTCAAATGTTAAGGGTTGACCATTGCTGGTCATATTTAGAATTTTAGAATAGCCTCGTTTCTCTATTGTGGCAAAATACAGGCTTTTATCATAATTTTCGATCAATCTTTTAGATAATGGCGTATGTCTATTTTTATAAGCATTAGACCAATTGTGTAGATAAATCGTATCTAAATCTACGCTTGAATTGTTAAAATAAATAATCTCTTGATCAATGCCTATTTGATGTTTATCAACAAATAATTCTGCATCGATATGTATTTCATTGGTTTGTGTATAACCAAAGAAATGCATAAAAAACAATACAATTATGTAGCTTTTTCTTTGCAATTTACCGTTGTTGAAATTGTTTTTGTTAAAAATTTGGTCTTAAATGGTTTTTTTTGTAAAATAAGTTGATGGTTGATATAACTTCTTCTGCTGAATCAACAATAGTAAAAAGATCCAAATCTTTTTCGCTTACATTTTGGTGTTTATCAAGTAATGTTTCTTTGATCCAATCAATAATTCCTTTCCAAAATTCACTTCCTACAAGAATAATAGGGAATTTACCTATTTTTTTTGTTTGAATTAATGTAATTGCTTCAAACAACTCATCCAATGTGCCAAAGCCTCCTGGCATAGCTACAAACCCTTGAGCGTATTTCACAAACATAACCTTGCGAACAAAAAAGTAATCAAACTCTAAATTTTTATCAGAGTCGATATATGGATTATCATGTTGCTCAAATGGTAATTCAATATTTAGACCTACCGAAACACCACCGCCTCTTTTTGCTCCTTTATTGCCAGCTTCCATTATTCCAGGTCCACCACCTGTTATAACTCCATATCCTTGTTGGGTTAATTGGAATGATATTTCTTCCGCCAATTGATAATATTTATCTTCAGGTTTTGTTCTTGCCGAGCCAAAAACACTTACACATGGACCTATTCTACTCAATTTTTCGTAGCCATCTACAAATTCACTCATTATTTTAAAAATGGCCCATGAATCATTAGTCTTTATTTCATTCCAAGTTTTTTGTTTAAGTTTTTCTCGAATTTTTTTTTCTTCGCTTGATGTCATGTTTTTAGATTTAATTCTTTCTTCGCTAAAAAAAGCGAATTATAAATTTAGTTCTTTTTTTAAGAATTTTGCTGTGTAACTATTTTTGTTTGTAATAATTTCTTCAGGTGTACCAAAACATAGTATTTCACCTCCGTTCCTACCACCTTCTTTGCCAATGTCAATAATGTGATCACAGAGTTTTATTACATCTAAATTATGTTCAATAATTAATACTGTATTGCCTTTGTCAGTTATTTTGTTGAGCACTTTCATCAATATTCTAATATCCTCAAAATGTAAACCAGTAGTAGGCTCGTCTAAAATATAAAAAGTATTTCCTGTATCTTTTTTTGACAATTCAGCTGCTAGTTTAATACGTTGCGCTTCCCCACCAGACAAGGTAGTTGATTGTTGTCCTAAAGTAATATACCCCAAACCAACATCTTGAATGGTTTTTAATTTTATATATATTTTTGGAATGAGTTCAAAAAAAAGTACCGCCTCGTTAATAGTCATATTTAAAACATTAGAAATTGATTTGCCTTTGTATCTTATTTCTAAAGTTTCTCTCGTAAACCTTTTCCCATGACAAGTTTCACAAAGCACTTCAACATCTGGTAAAAAATTCATTTCTATTACCCTTACTCCGCCACCGCGGCAAGTTTCACAACGCCCATCTTTTACATTGAATGAAAATCTTCCAGGTTTATAACCCCTAATTAAGGCCTCTGGAGTTTTGGCAAATAAACTTCTAATTTCACTAAAAACACCAGTATAAGTTGCTGGGTTGGATCGAGGCGTTCTACCGATAGCTGTTTGATTGATATCTATAACCTTATCAATAAATTCTAAGCCTTTAATATATTTATAGGGTAATGGTTTTTTAACAGCTTTGTAAATATGTTGATTCAAAATAGGGTAGAGGGTCTCATTGATTAATGTTGATTTACCACTACCAGAAACTCCAGTAACACCTATTAATTTAGCCAAAGGTATTTTTATAGTAACATTCTTTAAATTGTTGCCTGTGGCACCTGTTAATATAATTTGTTTTCCGTTGCCTTTGCGTCTTTGTTTGGGTATTTCAAAATATTTAGTACCATTCAAATAATCAGCGGTTAAAGTGGAACCTTTTAGCAGATCCTTAGGGGTGCCGATACTTATTATTTCTCCTCCATGTTTTCCCGCTTCAGGGCCTATATCAATAACATAATCTGAGGTAACCATCATGTCTTTATCGTGTTCAACAACTAAAATTGAGTTTCCAAGGTCGCGTAACTTTTTTAAAGATGTAATCAATTTTACATTATCTCTTTGATGTAAACCAATACTCGGTTCATCTAAAATATACAATACGCCAACCAACTGAGAACCAATTTGTGTGGCCAATCGGATCCGTTGGGCTTCACCACCTGATAGGGTTTTAGAACCGCGACTTAAGGCTAAATAATCTAATCCTACGTCGAGTAAAAACTGAATTCTAGTTTTGATTTCTTTTATGATTTCCGATCCAATTGTAATTTGTCTTTCTGATAATTTTTTTGATATTTCTGAAAACCAAAGTGCTAAATTTGAAATATCTAAAGCGGATAAGTCCGCAATGGATACGGCATTTATTTTAAAATGAAGTGCTTCTGTTTTTAGCCTTCCACCATGACAAACATCACAAATTACTTCATCCATAAAACTTTTTGCCCAACGTTTTATGGAACTCGAATCACTATCTTTATATTGATTTAAAATAAAATTATTAATTCCTTCAAAATCAATTTGATAAACTCTCTTTACACCAAGATCTTTGGAGTCAATTTCAAATTTTTCATTAGCTCCGTTCAGAATTATTTCCAAAGCCGTTTTAGGAATTTTTCTAATTGGGTCATTTAAAGAGAATGCATATTTATCGGCAATATGACTTAATTGTTTAAATATCCAAGAATTCTTTTTTTCACCAATCGGAGAAATCCCTCCATTTAGGATAGAGATTTTATTATCTGGTATTATTTTATCTAAGTTGATCTTGTAAATGGTTCCTAAGCCATTGCAATTTTCACAGGCTCCTTTAGGTGAATTGAATGAAAATGAGTTTGGTTCCGGTTTTGGGTAGGATATTCCAGTACTTGGGCACATTAAATTTCTACTGAAATATCGAGGTTTATTGATTGACTCTTCTAGTTCAGCATTGATAACTAATAATGTTTCATCACCATGATACATTGCTGTTTTAATGCTTTCGCTTAACCGTTTGCTTGATTTTTCATTTATAATCAATCTGTCAATAATGATCTCAATATCGTGTGTTTTATACCTATCGAGTTGCATGCCTTTTACAATTTCCTTAATTTCTCCATCTACACGAACTCGAACAAACCCTTGTTTTGAAATATGTTCAAATAACTCTCTATAGTGCCCCTTACGAGATTTTATTACAGGTGCAAGAATGATGGTTTTTTGATTGTCAAAATCATTTAAAATAAGTTCTTGAATCTGATCATCGGTGTAACTCACCATTTTCTCATTGGTATTGTAAGAGTAAGCCTCACCAATTCGAGCATATAATAATCTTAAAAAATCATATATTTCAGTAATGGTTCCAACGGTTGATCTCGGACTTTTACTTGTTGTTTTTTGTTCTATGGCTATTACAGGAGATAAGCCATCAATTTTATCAACATCTGGTCTTTCCAACCCTCCAAGAAATTGTCGGGCATAAGCAGAAAAAGTTTCAATATAACGCCTTTGGCCCTCAGCGTAAATTGTATCAAATGCCAAAGATGATTTTCCACTACCGCTCAATCCAGTTATAACAACTAGTTTTTCACGAGGAATTTTCACGTCAATGTTTTTTAAATTGTGAACTCTGGCACCTATAACCTCAATATATTCTTGCTTTCTGCTCATAAATTA
>CAYPHN010000221.1:0-6027 GCA_964410265.1 uncultured Flavobacteriaceae bacterium
TTTATATTATATTGCGGTGCTTCATATCTTAATTTAAAAAAAGCCAATGCTCCAATAATTAAAACACTCAAAACAAACCATTTCCAGTAAATCAAATATTTTTCAATAATTTCTCTTAAACTAATTGATTCATCAAAATGTTCATCAGATAATGGTTTCATTTGTTCAAATTCCATAAATTAATATTTGTTAATAATTATTAAACATAATAAAGTAATTTATAATTTACTTTGATGTTTTTTTTGAAAAAAAATGGGACTTTAAAATTAACGCACATAGCAATGCAACTTAATACCTATAAAAGAATTAATACTATACCTTTAAAAAAAATGTTACTAAAATACTTCGACCCTAAGGCATGAAGTAATAAATAGGGGTTTTCTTTTTATTTCGAAGTTAGCGTCAAGAAATTAACCTAAAAAATAAAAATAACGAAGTTAGCATTCTATTAATTCTAATTCAAATTTATTTCGCTAATTATATTAACCTAAATTTACATTTTACAAGTTAAGCACTCCTTTTATGCTTAAAAACAATGTTAAAAAGTGCCTTAAAAAAATACTTAGTATCTGTAGTATTTGGACTCTTTATTTTCTCTTCTAAGTATTCCTTTTCTGATTGTAATACACTCATTACATTGCCATCTCTATTCAAAGCAACATATGGAGGAATACAGCCTGGTTTTTGGGTTAATCGCAACTTTTGCATCTCTTTAGGAATGTCCTGAAAATATCTTTCTGACACTGGTCTAATTCCAACCAATTTCATATCTCCTTTAAGGACATTAATTAGTTGTGGTAATTCATCTAACCAACATCTTCGCATAAATTTACCCCAAGTTGGAATTCTAAAATCCTCTGCTGGCTTGCCTGTTTCTGCATATCCATTTGCCTTTAAAACATAATCTTGCAAGTACTCACTATAAGGGTGCATGGTTCTTAACTTATAAACTTTTATTATTTTTCCATTTTTACCCAACCTAGGCATTTTATAAACTGGCCCATAACTTGGATTTAAATCAAAGGAAGGTTCTTTCTCTTTTTTAACTACAAAATACAATAAACCATTTATTGTTTTAAAATCCATTATTTTAAATCCACTACTAACTAACCTACCTAAACCTTCAGCTTTTGACAACAACCTATCGTTACCTTTAGTGATATCAAAATAATGTTTTTTGGTAAACGATAATTTTGGTAAGATTCTTTTCAATACAAATTCAAAAGAAAAATAAATATTATTAAAAATAGGAATTTTCTTAATTGATATACGATTTCTTCTTGCTGATAATGTTTCTAAGCATCCAATAAAAATACCTCCATTGGTTAGTTTAGAGTTTATTTTTTCAAAATACTTATTGATATACCGAACGTCATTAACTTTATTTAAACAAACAAAGTTATTTACATCTTTTAGAGAATTCTTATCCCATTTTTTTGAATCAACTGAAACATAAGTATCTTTTGAGGTTACATCAATAAAGCTTTCAAAATAGCTTAACACTTCTTTTCCTGCAAAATCAACAATTTGTATTCTAACATTAAAAGTGTGTGTATCTTTGTGCTTTTCTCTTTCAAGCCTTCTATTCCTAATTTGCAAAAACTCGTTGCTCCAATTTAAAAATTGCTCATGGCTTATATTTTCTCTTCTACATATTTCAGCAATACTAAATTCTCCATTCTTTCCTTCTAGAACAATTTTATATTTTTCTTCATCAAGAAACTTTTGCCTTTTACTTTTCCCTTCTTTGGAACCTACACTATTTAAGGTCAAAAACTCTTGACTCCATTTATAAAAAGTTTTTGATGAAATATCTTCTTTTAAGCATAAATCGTCAATTGAAATATTTCCACTTTGCCCATCAACAACAATTTTCATGCGATCTTCAACAGTGGTTCCTTTTTGTTTTTCTATTTTAACATTTTCATTTTTTGAAAGTCTCAATCTATTTTTATAATAAATTCTTTGTTTGACTTCTTCGAAAAAATTTTGACTTTGTAATTTTGTAAGCATAGCAATTTTATTTAGGGGTTAATAAAATTAATCAATTCTTGAATACCACAATTTTTTAAGAAATCTATACTTGAAGTAATATCCTTATTTAATTCAATCAAATAAGGAGTAAATATAATTTCATCATGAGGGGTAGATAAAACTGACATTATTTTTTTAATTCTTTTTCTTCAACAAATATACATAATTTTTTTAAATACCTAAATTAAGAGTTCAATAGTTACTTCATTTGATTAATAAAATAACGCTTAGCTTTAAATCTTTACAAATTCTTCATTAGAAAATTATTAATACTCAAAAAAATAGATGAAGAAAAGCTTTAATTATTTAAACCTTAATTGAAAATCTGGATTCTCTCTCATATTTAAGACACTTGTAGGGTAATTTTCAATAAACCACACTAAAAATGCTGTTATGTCAATTTTATTCTTAATAAATCTTAAGGCCTGTTCTTTGTATTCTACTTGAAAATATCCATCTAGTATTCTATCAATAGTTCTTATAATCTCAAATTTATCAGTTGTTTGATACAAAAGACCTGCTTTCTTTTCGTCTTCGATATACCCCATTGATAAATTATTTAAATATACTGCTGGAGTACCAAGTATAGCTGATTCAGAAGCAGTTGTTCCTCCTTCTCCTACATATAATTTAGCAAAGAAAAGCGCATCATGCATTAACTCTAAGGGTATATTGAATTCATATTCAATTAACTCAGCTGGCAATTCACCTTCTGAAGACACAAATACTCTCATTCGGTTTGACAACTTAGATACCAATTCAATTTTATCGGAGTTTGATAAGCCTTTTTCATCCATATCATGACTAGCATCCCAAGAAACAAACCTTACAATTGCAAAATCTTCATCTTTTTTTACTTTTAATAAGTCGAGTACATTATAGTTGGGGGTAAAATAATTAGGATGAAGATATAATAATTCTATATAAGAGTTAAAAAACATCTGTTTTTTTCCTAAATTTTTTGAGAAACAGCTCGGGTTAAGTATTACGTCCGAAAAAGGAGCATACATAAGGTGTTCAAATTTAGCATGTTCTGTATCATCTAAAGCAATATGGGGTTTCCCATACATTTTTGAAGCATGCGCAGCATAAGTCGAACCAAAACTCAAAAATATATCTGGTTTAAATATCTTTGCTTTCCTAAAAATCATCAAATCGGCTTTTGGAATATATAATATTTTTGCAATTAACGATTTTCCACCTTTACCTCTATTTATATATGGAATTTTGTATTTGTCCAATAAATAAAAAGTGATTTCCTTATCTCTTGCAATGATTAAAAATTCATGCCCTTTAGATTCCATTATTCTAATAAAATTCTTAAAATAATGCACATGGGCTGGATGACCAATATCAATTAAAATTTTCATAAATTAAAAATATTTAAAATTTCCTCCCTTGAGGGATAATTGATTAGCACTGCTCGTCTTGGACCGTAATACACAAATAAAGAGCCTGCTGATACCGCAGAAGCAAAAGAATCATTAATGGCCTTGCTGAAATCCATCAAAGAACCTGCTCCTCCAGCTGCTATAACTGGAATTGTAACTGATTTTGAAATTTCTCTAACCAGCTCCAAATCATATCCATCCATTAAACCATCTTTGTCAATAGAATTGATAATAATTTCGCCTGCGCCCATTTCTTGCATTTGTTTAGCAAAACTAACTGGGTTTAATCCTGTAGCCTTAGTACCTGCAAGTGTATAGACTTGTTTTTTACCAAATAATTTTTTCTTCACATCTATGGAGACCACAATAGTCGAACTCCCAAAAACATCGGATGCTTGTTTAATAAAATCAGGGTTTTCGGTGGCATAGGTATTGATAATTACTTTTTCTGCACCAGCGTTTACAATCTCTTTAATATCCTGAATTGTTTGTATCCCACCACCAACAGCAAATGGCATATTAGCTTCATCACCCACATTTTTTACAAAATCAAGTGAAATTGATCTTTTTTCTTTACTCGCTAGTATATCTAAAAACACTAGCTCATCCGCTTTTAAATCGTTAAATATTTTAACTGCATTAATTGGGTCTCCAATATATCGATGGTCCTTAAATTTAATCGATTTAACTAGCCCTTTATCTTTTAATAAAAGAATAGGAATTACCCTTGGTCTATACATAGGTATTAAATATTAGCAAAATTCTTATAAATAGTTTCTCCCCAATCATGACTTTTCTCAGGATGAAATTGGGTACCATAAATATTACCTCTTTGAATGGAGGAAGTGAAAGAATATTCATACTCCGTTGTGGTCAAAACATCTTCAATATTATTACATTTAATATGATAAGAATGTACAAAATAATACAAAGATTCTTCCGAAACATCCGTAAACAAAAGAGAGTTCTTATTTAATACTGCATTATTCCAACCCATATGAGGGACTTTATATTTTAATTGATCATTTACCTTAAACTTTACAACTTCTGCATCAAACCAACCTAATCCATCAATATTCCCTTCTTCACTATGTTTAGTCATTAATTGCATCCCTAAGCAAATTCCAAGAATCGGAACTTTTTCATCTAATACCTTTCTATTGAGTATTTCCCACAAGCCATTTTTTTTAAGGTTTGCCATTCCATTAGCAAAATGACCAATTCCGGGAAGGACTAATTTCTTAGCTTGAGCTATTTCTTCTAAATCCGAAGTAATTAATACCTCGGCTCCTACTCTTAGGAATTTTTTCCCCACGGAGCGAAGGTTGCCCATACCATAATCAATAATTGTAATTCTATCTTGCATATTTCAAATATAGTATTTTAGGTAATACTTTCATTTTTGTAGCAAGCTTAATAGGGCCTTTCATTGCTCTTATAATAGGTAACAAGGTTTTATAATCATTATGTGATTTAATGGAGGCTTTCATAATACCATCCCATTCAGCCGGAGAGATATCTAACTTATTTATTGCATAATCTACCGTATCCTGCTCAAAATGATAGGGACTAGACTCAATCTCTTTTATTGCCGTCTCTCGTCTAATCTGTCCTGACCTAACTAAAGCAGACAATTCTGTTTTCCGCTTATCAATATTAAACTTTTGTGGCAAATAATAAGATTGAAAGAATTTAGTATAATGATTTTCATGATGGTGACCACCATAATATTCCCAATCCAGTTCCCTTTTCAACACTACATCTACTTTTTTCTTATTATAGTCAATAAATTCCATTAAACGGAATTCTCGAATTCCTTTAACCCATAAAAAATATTGTAATTTAGCCACACTCATGTGAGGAAAACTTTTAATCCTCTTTATTTTTCCAAATTTTTTATGTACATCATTAACATATAAAGGATCCATATATGTCCAACTTATTGGAGATGTGCCTTCCGTTCTAAAAGAATGGCCATTTAATATATATTTGACTCCTTCTTTATTCGCAATATCGTATAATACAGAGTAAATAGCATAATCTGTTGGGATATCTGCATCAGGTGTTGAAGATTTTAAAAAAGAAACCTGCAAATCTTTAAACTCCTCCCAATCGGCAACAACGGTATAAAGTTCAACATCTAGTATTTTACAAGCATTTTTAATATTGCGAACAGATATATCAGTGTTCCAACCATTATCAAAATGTACTGCCAAAGGTCTCAACCCTAATTGTTTTGCAATAAGCAAGGTATAAGTACTGTCTCTACCACCACTTACTCCTACTATACAGTCATATTTTTTGTTTTTCCCAGCTTTTTTAATTTTTCTCACCATTTGATCCAACTCCATTTTAAGGCCAGGACCCAACGGGTGAATTTTCTCTAGTTCATCATGAATCTTACAATATTTGCATTCTCCTGATTCATCAAACCAAATATCATCAACAGTGGTATCTAGTATACATCTTGAACATATAATATTTTGTTTTGTCATATCTTTTTTATTTCGATAAAATTATTTTTTAATACCTAAGGGAATAAATATTTTTTTTCTGACGATCGGAAGCAATAAAAATCTTAATAAGACTTCATAAAAAGACC
>CAYPHN010000222.1:0-6023 GCA_964410265.1 uncultured Flavobacteriaceae bacterium
GCTTAATCGAAAGTTTATTTACTTTTAATCCCGTACTAACCATAGCCCTGTCGTTAGGGGCAAGCTAAAAAAAACGAACAGTAGATAGATAAAATGAAAGTAAGTAAAGTCATAATAAAGAATTATAGAAATTTCAAATCATTTGAGATTGATTTAAATGAATTTACTCTTATTATCGGTGAAAATAATATTGGTAAAACCAATTTGTTAAATGCATTGGGATTAATCTTCAGTCAAGATATTTCATTTTATAAGAAAAGAACTTTGGATATTGACGATATTAATTTTGAAGCAATAGAAAATTTTAAATTAGATGTATTAAATCTAGATATTCAACTTGACCAAATCAGATTTGTTGAGGTGAAAATTGACGTGTTCTTAACTGATTTTGTTGGAAATCCAAAACAAGAAGCAGTTGTTGCAGATTGGTTAATTGACGATACTCTTTCAGTTGCTAAGTTAACATATCACTATACTTTACGAGAAGACCTTTCTGAGTGGATAACTGAAATACGAGAGAAAGGTATTCCAAACATAGACTTTCCAATAAAAAAGTATGAATATATTGTTTATGGTGGACTTGATGAAACAAAGCAAGTTGATTTTTATTTTCTAAAAATGTTGAAATTCGAGTTTTTAGATGCTTTACGAGATGCTAAAACTCAACTAATAGCAAGTGGTAATTATAGATTACTGTACAAAGTATTGACTTCACTTGGAGAAGGTAAATTTGAAAATATAAAGTCTGTTTTAAAAATATTAAAAGAAGAAGTTGATAAAAATGTTGCATTAACAGAATTAAAATCATCAATATCAACATTTCTTGAAAGGACATCCTTGGTTGAAAATGAGGATTTAAACAAAGTAGATTTTGAATTTACGAAAATTGAAGAAAATGAGATATTAAAAAAGTTAAGTTTAGTATATGGAAATGCACCAGTTACCGTTGAAAGAAATGGATTAGGAAGAAATAATATTTTATATATATCTTTAATTCTTTCTCATTTAATTTCTGTTAATGATAATTCAAATTGTTTTCGAATTATTGCAATTGAAGAACCCGAAGCTCACTTACATCCACATTTACAAGAACATTTAGCTAAGAATATCCAAACCCTTACGAATGGGCAATTACAAATAATTATTACAAGTCATTCAACACATATTACAAGTAAATTAGATTTGAAGAATACTGTAATCGTATTCGATGATAAAGAAAAGAAACAAATCTCTAATCATTACATACTCAATAATTTTGCAAATCTAAAAGGGAAAATTGATGCGGAAGCAAAAAATAGCATTAGATATTTGTCAAGATTTTTAGATGCGACAAAATCAACTATGTTTTTTGCTAGGAAAATTATTTTAGTTGAAGGTATTGCAGAACAAACTTTAATTCCAATATTCTTTGAACGAACTTATAAAAGGACACTTGAAAAAGAGGGTATTTCTATTGTAAATGTTAATGGAGTTGCATTTGAACACTTTTTAAAAATTTTAAAAAATGGTTATTTTATTAAATGTTTAGTGCTTACAGACAGTGATTTAAATACAAAGCAAAGAAATAGAGCTGGAAATTTGAAAGAAAAATTTAAAAACTATAGTTCTATTGTTGATATTCAATTAACTAATACACCAACTTTTGAAATTGAAATTATAGAAGAAAATAAAAATAATGAAAACGCAAGAAATACAATTCTTGAAGCGATAAAAATGACAAGACCTAATTCGGGAAATGATGATTTTGCAAAAGCATTTTGCAAAAGTTTGAATACAGATACTTTTTTTAATTTAATCGAACCTAAAAATGATAAAGGAGAAAAAAGTGGAGATTATAAATCTGAATTTTCAACTAATTTATCTGACTTACTCTTATCACCAGAGAAACGGTTTTTTATTCCAGACTACATCTTAACTGGTTTTAAATTTTTAGTTCCAATTGAAACAACTGATAATGGAGATAAGTAAACCTAAAGTTGTTATTGCTGGTGCTGGAGGTGGAAAAACTTATCAAATGATAAATGAAATCATAAAAATCCTACCTATCCTTAATAAATATCCTGAAAAATTTTGTGCAGTTGTAACATATACAAATTCAGCGACAGAAGAAATTAAAAATAGAATTTCTAAGATATCAGGTATTCCAAAAAATCTACATATTAGTACTACACATAGTTTTTTAACAAAATTTGTAATAGAACCTTATGCACATTTATATAATTTACTACCAATTGAAAAAAATTATATAGATAAAATAACATTACCTTTTAAAGCAAAAAACATTTTTATAGAAAAGGCAATTTGTAAAAAAACAGCGACTAAATATAGTTTAGTAAATGGATTGGTTATCTATGATAAAATATTAGAAGTTTCAAATGATTTAATTAATATAGAAAATGTTTGTAAGCAAGTGTCTAATAGGTTGGCGTATATTTTTGTAGATGAATATCAAGATATGAGAATATATCAGCACAACATATTTCAATCAATTATTTCAAACGGTGTTACGAATTTCTATTGTATTGGTGACCCTCTTCAATCTATATTCAATTTTACATATAGTCAAAGTCAATTAGCAAAAGAACCCAAGCCAACAAATTTTAATGAAAGTCCAATTTTAGAACTAAATAACAAAGACTTTTTTGAAAAAGAAACATTAACAATTAACAATAGGTGTAGTAATAACATTATTAATTTTATAAATAATTTCAATCAAGTAATTGGATATAAACAAGTGCCTCCAATAGATAAGGATTGTAACAATGTACCTGTGTTTTTTATTACAGGAGCATCCCAATCAGAAATCATTGAAAAATATGATAAGCTAATTCTTGATTTAGATATAAAGATAGAACTAGGTAAATTTTTTAGTTTATTTCTTGCGAAAGATTGGAATACGTTTGATAATATTGATAACATAACTACAATTAATAATGAAAATAGTTCTGGTAAAACCATGTTTAATGAATGCTCTAGATGTGTACTTGGAGCATTGGGTATGAACAAAGCAACCTTTTTAGAAAGTATTTCATTTAAAGATAAACGAGAGGCTCAGGTTCAATATAGACAATTTTGTTTTTCAATATTAAAAGATATAAGAAATTCAAATGTTAATGTTAACTCTGAGTATATTGTGAATGAGTTTAAAAGCGTTTTTAAAATAGTATCGTTACCAAATAGTAATCGAAAAAGCATAGATATTTCAAAATCAATTAATAAATTGAAAATTGTAAATAGAAGAACAAAAAATGATAGATTTTGCTCTTCTATTCATACCTCTAAAGGTCTTGAAGCTACTTCCGTTTTTGTTATTGCTAAAACAAATAATCAGTTAATTAAGTGGCTTAGCTTTGACAATGTAATTCACGATACCGATGACGATTACAGACTTGGATATGTTGCATTTAGTAGAGCTAGAGAATTATTGTGTATTACAAGTTTGGAAAAACCATCAAAGAAAATTTTAGAGATGATGGGGGAAAATAAAATAGAGATAATATAAAGCCAGCCCCTAACAATGTATATAGTTTATGGCTGGTGAAGTGCTGAATATGAACATTATAACAATAAATAAACATCGTAGTAAGTTGAAAGATTTGTGTTTCAAAACCGCCACAAAACCATATACTTAACGTTGGGCGTCATACGGAAAAAAGAAAAACTTAGAATGAAAATAATCATTATTGATAAAAAAAACTGTCAGAATAATTTTTAGCACTAAATTAGTATCCTGAAAATATTTAGTTAAAAGTATGGATGATTACAGAGTAATAGAAATTGAAATAGCAAAAAAACACGGAGCTTCTGCTAAAGGAACAAAAAAATCGATTGGTGATTTTTTGTTGGAAAATAATATTCAAAAGCCCGTTAATGTAAAAAGTAACAACCTCGCAAAGAATAATTATTCGCCAAATATTATATCAGCAAAAAGGCTTATCAAGTGGTTACAACAAGAAGGAAATGAATTATATTTTTTATTTGTAGATTACAAAAAGACAGACAAAGGAATTGAAATTGTAAAAGATTCTGGATTAATTCCTGTCCAACATTTAAATTGGAATTGCTTAACAATCGAAGCTCAGGGTTGGGGAGTTATACAAATGTCAAAACCATTAGAAATTGACGAGAAACAAGATTTGAAAGGATTTTTTCGTGGAATGAAGAATGCGTATGAAATTTATATGGGCAAGGAAACTAAAAAAATGGCGAAAATCAGAGAAATGATAAAAGATTTTTAGAAAAATAAATGACCTGTTTTGAAACACATATAACTGATTCAACTTTTGAGTTCTTTATAAAGAACCAAAATACTTTATTGGATTACATCGAGATTAATCTTCTTGTAAAAAAAGTCAGTGGCATTAATAATTTTTTTACTTCTCAAAAAGAAGCAACTGAATTATTAGTTGAATTAAAAGAACATAGTTCCATCGTTTCAGAACCGAATAGAAGAGAATATGGAGATTTTCAAACTAATAAAAATTTAGCTATTCAAGTTGCTGAATATTCGTTCTCAAAATACAATGACTTTGAATTTATTTTAGAGCCAACCTGTGGAAAAGGTAACTTTATCCTTGCGTCAATTATGCAATCAACCTCGCTCAAGAAAGTTGTGGGTGTTGAAATATATCAACCTTATGTTTGGGAAACAAAATTCAAAATTCTCAAATATTACCTATCAAGTAACAACATTCCTAAACCTGAAATTGATATAATTCACGGTAACGCTTTTGAATTTTCTTATGATGAATTAGCAAAATCAACTTCACATTTAAAAACATTAGTAATCGGAAATCCACCTTGGGTTACTAATTCTGAGCTTGGCTCAATTGATTCAAAAAACCTTCCTCAAAAATCAAATTTCAAAAATCATAAAGGATTTGATGCTCTAACTGGTAAAGGGAATTTTGACATTGGAGAATGTATTTCATTAACTATGCTAAAATGCTTCGAGAATCATAACGGACTATTCGCCTTTTTAATTAAGAATTCAGTAGTTAAAAATCTCATTCAAGACCAAAAGCGAAACAGTTTTAGAATTAGCCAATCCGAAAAATTAAATATTGACTCTAAAAAAGAATTTAATGTTTCAGTAAATGCCAGTTTGTTCATAACACACTTGAATAGTGAACCTGATTTCACTTGTAAAGAGCTTGACTTTTATAGTCGAGATTATTTAACAACTTTTGGTTGGTATAAAGATAAGTTTGTTTATTCCGTTGAAGACTACGACAAATCGAGTATAGTGGATGGAAAATCAAAATTTACTTGGCGTTCAGGAGTGAAACACGACTGCTCTAAAGTTATGGAAATTGAGAGAGTGAACGGTCATTTTATTAACGGATTGGGAGAAGAAATCAAACTCGAACGAAAATTAGTTTATGGTTTGTTAAAGAGTTCCGACTTAAAAGGTGATAAAACCAACACTTATAGAAAGCTAACAATAATAACTCAAAAAAAAATAGGACAAGAAACGAATTACATCCAAGATAGTTTACCTCTTACTCATCAATATTTGAACTCACATAAAGAATTTTTTGATAAACGTAAATCATCTATCTATAAGGGCAAACCAAAATTTTCAATATTTGGTATTGGCGATTATTCGTTTGCAAAATATAAAATTGGAATTTCAGGATTTTATAAATCAACACATTTTACATTAATAAGTCCTAATGATTCAAAAACAATAATGCTTGACGACACTTGCTACTTTATTGGATTTGATGATTTAAAAATGGCACAAATCGCTCATTGTTTAGTAAACTCTGATTTAGTTCAAAAATTTCTTAAATCGATTATATTTTTAGATTCAAAAAGGTCAATTAATAAAGATACTTTAATGCGAATTAATTTTGAAACAGCGTTTGAAAATTATGCTTTTGAGAATGCAAAAAATAGAATTAATGACCTGAAAATTGAACATTGGGAAAAATTTGGAGAAATCATAAAAGAGAGTGTAAAAGAACAAATGACACTCTTCTAAAAAAAAGTACGAACGCCCAACAATGGCTATAGTTAAT
>CAYPHN010000223.1:0-6021 GCA_964410265.1 uncultured Flavobacteriaceae bacterium
GCCTTTAAAACATGACCACCGTCAAAGACGGTGGTTTTTCAATGAGAAATAAAATAATTAAACTTAAAAAAAGTATTTATTTATCATATTTTTTTTTAAAAAGAAATGATTAAGTTTGTATTACAATTTTGAAGCAATTCACAATAAGGATTATTCCGTTGTGAAAACATTTAAGGCGGGACTAACATCTCGTCTTTTTATTTTATAAATGTTTCACGAACTCCATTAAAAATCAATAGAAAATAACAGTGAGCTAAAACATTTACTACGGCACTTATTAATTTAGGTGTCGTTTTTATTTGTTAATGTTTCACGAACTCCATTAAAAATCAATAGAAAATAACAGTGAGCTAAAACATTTAAGGTGGGATTAATATCTCGCCTTTTTTTGTGCAAACATTACATGAAGGCTTACTTTATAACTTCAGCCTTTATAAATACATCAGTTAAAGGCCATTCATCACTACCAGTTTTAAGGTTAACAATTTTATCAATTACGTTAAATCCAGAAATTACTTCGCCAAAAACTGTATGTTCACCATCTAAATGATGTGCTCCTTTTTTACTTTGTACGATATAGAATTCAAAAGGAGTAGATTTTTTATGCGGATTATTTTTCCATTCTCTTGCCGCTGCCAAAGCACCGTATTTGTGTTTTCTATTGGCTCTAAATTCGCTAGGTAATTTATAACGCAAATATTTTGCTTTAAAATTTTGTGTATCTAATCTTTCTGATTCTCCTCCCTGAATAATAAAATCTGGAACCACCCTATAAAAACAAGTGGTATCAAAATAACCAACTTTAACTAAAAAAATAAAACTTGCTCTGTGTAAAGGTGTATCATCGTATAATTTTAACTTTATATCACCCAAACGTGTTTTAATCAATACTTTATTTTCTTTGTTTAGCGCTCCATATTTTTTTAAAAAAGCTACCGTATTTTTGTTGTCAATCGAATCGGGTTCTTTTGTAATGGTTTCGATTTCTTTATTTGCAATTTGATAACTTTCAACATTTTTGCTGTTGATTAGTTTTAGCTCCTGAATATTTTCTTTATTGTTATTTTTACAGCCAATTATAAATAATAAAAGAAAAGTGAAAATAATGTTAAATAATCTCATATAATAAATGAATCTTTTATATTGCGTCGCTAAAATATATATTAATCTATAAATGTGTGTTATTTCACAATTAAATACTAATAAAATGCAATTTAAATCATTATTAATCTTCTTTAGCTTTTTTCTGTTACTGAATTGTGGAGATGTAAATAAAGAAAATATTACACAAAAAGAAGATATTAAACAAAATAAGGAGAAATCACTAGCCTTATATACCAATTTAAAGGGTGAAAATGTAAGCTTTGAAAGCTTTAAAGGAAAAAGACTTTTGGTTAATTATTGGGCCACATGGTGTACACCATGTTTGCAGGAAATGCCATCATTGGTGCATGCGCAAGAATTATTGAAAGATGAGAATTATGTATTTTTATTTCCAAGTACAGATAAACTAAAAACGATTAAAATCTTTAATGATAAAAAAAAATACACGTTAGAGTTTTTACATTATTCAGGCACTTTAGATCAATTAAATATTTATGCCTTACCCGCTACTTTCATATATAATACAGCAGTAGAAATGGTAAAAAGAATTGATGGAGCAACAGCATGGGATTCGGATGAAATCATTAATTTATTAAAAGCTATAAAATGATAAGATTATTTACTCTATTTATTGTTATTGTATTGCTTTCCTGTAATCAGGAAAAAGAAAAAGTAGAAATAATTAAATTTATAGAAAGTCCCACAGAAGGTATAAGTATGCAGCCATATTTATTTTCTGATGGTAAAGATGTTTTGATGTCTTGGACACAAAAAGTAAATGATTCGCTTACTACTTTAAATTATTCCACTTTAAGTAATGGAAAATGGAGTAAATCAAATGAAATTGTAAAAGGGAATAATTGGTTTGTAAATTGGGCAGATTTTCCGGCAATAGCTAAGAATAATGACAATATAATTATCCATTTTTTGCAAAAATCTGATCCGGCAACTTTTGCTTATGATGTTAGAATTAAACAAACCATGGATAATGGCGAAGTCTGGATGGATGATCAAAAGCTACATAAAGATTCTACCTTAACCGAACATGGGTTTGCAACTATTTTACCATATGGAGAAGGAGGGTTTTTTATGACCTGGTTAGACGGTAGAAATACAAAGGGCGATGGAGGTCATGGTGGAAGTGATGATAAAAGTGGAGCAACCAAATCAGATAAGGAATCACCTAATGAAAGTAAAGCCATTGTAGCAATGAATATAAGAACCGCAACAGTATTACCAAATGGTGAGATTATTGATGATGCCTTGGTAGATAACAAAACCTGTGATTGCTGTCAAACTTCTGCAGCAATAACACCAAATGGACCTATTATTGTGTATAGAAATAGATCAGATGAAGAAGTTCGTGATATTTATATATCTAGATTGGTTGATGGAGACTGGACAGAGCCAAAAACAATTCATAATGATAATTGGCAAATAAAAGGTTGTCCGGTAAACGGACCAAAAGCGGCTACTTTGAATAATACTTTGGTAATAGCCTGGTTTACTGCTGCAGATAATGTACCAAAGGTAAACCTTACTTTTTCAGATGATAATGGTGAGAATTTCGCACTTCCAATTCAAATTGACAATGGTAAACCTATTGGTAGGGTAGACGTGGCGCTTATAGATAAACAGAATGCATTAGTAAGCTGGATGGAAACTACCGAAAATGGTGCCGATATTATAATAATAAAAGTCAATAAAAATGGTTCGAAATCTAAACCTTTTGTTGTTAGTTCATTATCGGAGTCAAGAGCAAGCGGATTTCCACAAATTGAGTTGGTAAATGGCAAAATAATTGCAGCTTGGAATCATGTAGTAGATAAAAAATCGACGATTAAAACAGCTAGTGTTTCATTGGATGTATTTAATTTGTAAATTTGTATAAACCTGAGTTCGACCTAAGCTTTGTTTACAGTTTAGAATAATTTTTATTCAATTCGAAGGCGAATTTTTGAAAAACTAACGAGTTAATTTGATGAAATTTGACTAGAATTGGAAAAAATTATTCAAATCCGAAGGAAAATCAAATAAAAGACAATCTTTTTTGAATAAAACATTTTAAATAACCCGTTATTCAAAATATTTTATTCTTCAAATCTTACCTTTTCTTTAATTTCTGTAAATTAAATCTTAGGTCGAACTCAGGTTATAAGCTTTTTATATATGAAGGAAGAGGAGGTAATATTAGTAAATAAAAGTGATGAACAAATTGGTGTTATGCCAAAAATGGAAGCGCACGAAAAGGCATTGTTACATCGTGCTTTTTCAGTTTTTGTATTCAATGAAAAGAAAGAATTATTATTACAACAAAGAGCATCAAACAAATACCATTCACCTAATTTATGGACCAATACCTGTTGTAGTCATCAGCGTGATGGCGAAAAAAATATTGATGCAGGTAAACGTCGATTAATTGAAGAGATGGGCTTTGTTTGTGATTTAAAAGAAGTATTTTCATTTATTTATAAGGCGCCTTTTGATAATGGATTGACTGAACATGAATTCGATCATGTTATGATTGGTTATTTTAATGATGAGCCAAAACTTGACATAAGCGAGGTAGCAAATTATAAATGGATGACCTTGGATGATGTAAAGAGCGATGTTCAACATTATCCTGAAAAATATACGGCATGGTTTAAAATTATTTTTAAAGAATCATACACCAAGTTAATGATGGAAATATAAATAGTAAAATAGTATTTTATGAGAGTAACAGTGAATAGAAAAGCTCATTTTAATGCGGCACACAGACTGTACAACAATGCCTGGACAGATGCCAGAAATGCTGAAGTTTTTGGTAAATGTGCTAATCCAAATTATCACGGTCATAATTATGAATTGATAGTTTCCGTTACCGGAGATATACATCCGGATACGGGATTTGTAATGGATATGAAAATTTTAAAAAAAATAATTCAAAATGAAATTGAAGAACAATTCGATCATAAAAATTTGAATGAAGAAGTTTTAGAGTTTGCGAGTTTAAATCCAACAGCAGAAAATATATCGGTAGTAATATGGAATAAGCTTCGTGTAAAAATTGACACAAAATTAGACCTTTCGATAACCTTATATGAAACACCAAGAAATTTTGTTAATTATTCCGGTAATTAATATAAGTTATTAAAAATCAAATAAATATACAGCTCCAATATTAATCCCTATAGAATCAAATGGAGCAGATTGTTTAAATTCAACCACTTCTTTAGTTTGATCAAAATTAGGATTTCCCGGATAGTTATCTGTAGAATTTATAATGTCTACATATATCGTGTTTTTACCTTCACCTAAATCTTCAAGCGTTGTTTCAATAGGAAAACCAGGAATATTTCCGATACCAAAAGGCGTTATAGTTTGCGTATAACTAGTATATTGAGCATCTTTATTATTAATAGCCAATCCCAAATACTCAATTTCAGTAAATAATCGCCATCCTTTTTCAAAGGAATAGAAATAGCCTATTGCGCCAGAAAAGCCCAAGGAAAAATCGGCTTTAAGTTCTTGTATATAAGATGTTTCTATTTGCAATGGTATCTTTCCAATTGCAGGAATATCACTTGAAATTATTCTGTTATCATCTACTTCAATGGTAGTTTTTCCGCCTAAAGGAAAATAAAAACCAAACCTACCATAAACACCGATTCTGGTTTCATATACCAAGGATAAAGTTGACCTAATTAACTGTGGAAATGCAAAAGCATCCGTTGTAATTGCAATATTTTCATTAACAGGTAAACCGTCAATACCTATTAATACGTCTGCCTTTTTTTGTTCAAATCCTTCGAAATAACCTACATTTAATTCTAAGCCAAAATGTTTATTAAAAAAGTAGCCAAATTTTAATCCTCCACTAAAACCTTCACCATAACTACCATATATATTTGTAGTTTCAATAACACCATCTATAGATTTTATTTCTTTACCATTAACCCGAGGAGTTGCCCCCATACTATACCCTACACTTCCACCTAAATAAAATTGAGCACTTAAATTTGAAGTAAGAAGAATAAGTAATCCAATAAACAGAATTTTTTTCATAACCAATTAATTTAAATAAGTGTACTAAATATACTAAATATTTATCTAAGGTGTTGGATTATAGTCTAATTTGTTTTGCTTAATTTTGAAGAGAAGTTATTAAATTAATAAATCTATGATCAAAAAGAATAAGTTTTTTATTTTTGCATTGTTAATTTTTATTATTCCTTTTTTAGTTATGAATAAAAATAATCCTATTAAAATTGGCGATAAGTTGCCATCGTTTATTTTAAAGAACCAATATGATGAAACATTTAATAGCGATGACTTTATTGGTAAAACAGTCATGGTAGTTTATTTTTACCCTAAAGATGATACTCCTGGTTGTACTAAAGAAGCATGTAGTTTTAGAGATTCTTATGAAGAGTTTTTAGAGAAAGGTGTAAAAGTGATTGGAATTAGTTCAGATAGTGTTAAGAGTCATAAAAATTTCGCTGATAAATACAATTTACCATTTACCTTACTTGCCGATACCAAGAAAGAAGTGAGAAAATTGTTTGGAGTACCAAGCAATGTTTTCGGTCTAATCCCAGGAAGGGTTACTTATGTGGTTGATAAAAAAGGCGTTATAATTTATATTTATAATAGTATGACCAAGGCTGAGAGTCATATTAAAGAAGCCTTACAAGCTATACAATAGATGATTAATTTTCTTTTATTACTGTTCGATTAATATTTACTATAATCCTTAAAAATTATATACAGCATTTTATTGTGTGTTTTTTAATTTGCTATTATATTAAAAAATAACGACATTTTAAATTACAGTTTTTTTGATATTTATAATTAAGTCTTTAATCTAAAAGCGAAGCGGTCTTATATCTTTTATCTACTAATAATTTTCCTCATAAAATTTTTCTAACTCGAGTA
>CAYPHN010000224.1:0-5976 GCA_964410265.1 uncultured Flavobacteriaceae bacterium
CTTTAACATAATATCTGCCGATATAAGCCTAAAGGCATTATATCTGATATTATGTCAAATAGCCGAAAATACGGCTATACAGAAATTACTATGTATTTGTTCTATAATGTTCTGCGTTATGTAACTTTGCTTTGCTCACCTCGTTAAAATTGTATTAGAAATGTGTTCGCGAATCTCATGCTTCGATTTGGAAAAAGCGAAGTTTAAACTACTACTTTTTCTTATTTTTTTCTTCTCAAATGTTTCTTGAAAAATGTAATGGAACACTTATTAAACCAACCGACGTAGGAGGGAGATTTAATGTGTGTGGAACGGGTTGTACAAATGCTACAGAATTATTGTCGCCATTTCGAATATATTCACTATATTACACCAATAGTATGATGATTAAAACATGTTGAATATGGCAACAATACGAAAAACTGTAACTTTTACCGAACAGCAAGATAAATGGATAAAAGCACAAATTGAAGCTGGAGAATATACAAATGATAGCGAATATTTACGAAATCTTGTACGTCAAGACCAAGCAAATAATGCCAAGTTTCTTTCGCTTAAAACCAAACTCCTTGAGGGTTTAGAAAGTGGTACTAGTAATAAATCGTTACCAGATATAATGAAAGAAATCGAAGCACGTATGCGAGAAGATGGCCGTTTATAAACTCTCTAACAAAGCCGAAATTGATTTGGTAGGAATGTATGAGTTTGGAGTATACAAATTTGGATTACAACAAACTCAGAAGTATTTTTTTGGTATACATGCAACGTTTGGAATACTTGCTGAAAATATGGACTTAGGCCGAGACGCCTCAGAATACATTGAAAACTTAAAAAGATTCACTTATAAAGCACATACCATATTTTATTTGATATCGGCAAACGGTATTTTTATTCTTCGTGTTTTAAGTCAACGTATGGATTATGATTCTAATTTATCTGGAACATAGAAAATATAGTACCTTAGAATATCGGATAGCCTTAAATTCTGCAAAATATTTCTTAGATATTTGTTATAACTTATCGTAATTTTTACATAATGCAAATTATGAAATAATTTGTTTCATAATGTTCTGCGTTATGTTAATTTGCTTGGGAAAAAAGCGGAATTTATTACGATTTATCCCTGAAAAAGTTTCTCCCTAATTTTTCTTTAAAAAATTGTAATGAAACACTTATTAAATTAACCGACGTAGGAGGGAGGTTTAATGTGTGTGGAATGGGATTAAATGTTTTAAATTTACTTTTAAATGTAATACATTAGCTACAAAATTTTAATTAAAGCAAAAAGTTATTTACTAAACTTATTATACACAGTTCACACCTATATTAAACCTTACCAAAAATTTATGAAAACAAGACTGCTTTTATTTTTATCATTAATTTTATTTGCATTTGCGAATGCACAAAGCAATAATGAAAGGTTTAATACCTTATCCCAAACAACCGTTACAGGAATGGTCGTGGATAAAAATGATGGTGCTCCTCTACCTTATGCTTATTTAAAAATAGATTTAATCAACATAGGAACTGTAACTGAGGGAGATGGTAAATTTCAGATAACTATTCCAAAAAAGTATGATACCTATTCCATTACTATCAGTTATTTAGGTTTTGAAGATTTACAATTAACAGTAGCCAATTTTAAAGCAAGGAATGGAGAAATCTTCACCATGACGTCTGAAGCTGTTTCACTAGATGAAGTCGTCGTGGAAAAGCCAAAAAAAATGCCAAGTGTTAAGGCATTATTAAAAAAAGTTATTAAAAAAATACCAACAAATTATGCGAGTTCGCCAACGATTATTACAGGTTATTATAGGGAAACGATGAAAGAAAATGGTGTATATATTAAGTACACGGATGCTGCTTGTAACTATTATGCTTTGCCTTACAGTAAACAAAAATATAAATGGAAAGATTACCAAAACACATATGATTTTTCATTTAGTAGTGGTACTTTTAATTTTGATGCTACTAATTCTTTACACCGAATTCATTTTCATCATAAAACCTTAAAAAATGAACAGGTGAATATTGTCAAATCGCGTTCTAGTAGTAGTTTGAGTAGAAGGGAGTTCCATGCCAATATTGAAGGCGGCCCATTGGGATTGTTTGCTAGAAATAGGATCAAATATCAGCAGAGTTTTTTAGGCAAAAATGCAAATCGTGATTTTACGTATAAAATTTCAGAGGAACTAGACGAAACAGGTACTTGGTTATATGTGCTAGATTTTCATACCAAAACCACAAAAGCATCTCTTGACGCCCTCGCATCTCCTTCTAATACTCGTGATAGACGCCAATGGAAAAAGGCTAATAAACGTAAATTATTGAAAGGTAGAATTTATATAGACCAAAATGACTTAGCTGTTGTGCGCTATGAATGTATGGTACCCAATCAACTAAAACAATATTTTTGTGGCTATAACCTCAATGAGGTTAAGCATTTTGATTATAAATTAGACGTTCGATTTAAGAAAAAAGGAGACCGGTATTACATCAATAAAATGCGGCATGAGGATGAGTTTATTTTTAAAGATAGTACCAATCAAACGACTACGTTTTATTCCGCTATATCCGAATTTAATGCATCCGATATTGTCACCCAAAATGTAAAAAAATTCCCAAAAGAAGATAATTTTGCTAATACGGTATCCAATCAGTTATATGAATTACCATTAGATTATGATTCGAGTTTTTGGCAAAATTATATCGTAGAAAATACTTTAGCGACTATAGATTCCACAATTAGAAAGGATATGGAATTGGAAAAAAAGCTGGAAATACAATTTCGAGACAAACACATCCGAAATGATTCTATGCCTGCACCAATTGCTAAAATCGAGCCGTCTACCTTCAAAATTCATGGCGAAAAATATACGGACAATTATGCTTGGTTAAAGGATACCAAAGCTCCGAAAAATAATAAACCCGTTATGGATTACCTGCGCCAAGAAAATAAATACACAGATAATTATTACATTCCGCTTAAACGAGCACAGCGCAGTATTTACAAAGAATTGGTCAAAAGCGTAAAAAAAAACAGTACGTCTTTACCCATTAAAGAAAATGGTTATTTCTACTATAGTAAATTTAGCGAAGATGATGAACATCCGATGTATTATAGAAAAGCTATTAAAAATGACACCCTAGAAGAAGAATTATTGAATGTCAATGAATTGGCAAAAGATAAAGACTATTATACTGCAAGTGTGGGTCCCCCTAGTCCTAATAATAAACTAATTGCTGTTTATGAAAATACGACAGGAAAAGATGAGTATGTTTTAAAATTTAAGGATTTAGCAAACCGTACTTTTTTGGCAGATTCTATTAACCGAATCGGTGGAATGGTTTGGTTAGATAACGCTACTTTCCTATATGTGAATGTAGAAAAAGGAACCCTTCGCTCTTCAAAAGTACTTAGGCATGTATTAGGAACTGACCCTAAAAACGATGCTATTATTTACGAAGAAAAAGACCTTAGTTTTAGCGTAAGCATTCAAAAATCTAAATCTAAAGACTATATTTTCCTGAGCACTAGTAGTAGCACAGCTTCCGAAACTTGGTTTTTGAAAACAAATGACCCAACTGGTCAATTTAAGGTAATACAACCTCGTGAAAAAAATCATTTATACGGTGTTTCTCATCATCAAAACCAGTTTTATATTGTTACCAATAAAAATGCGTTAAATTATAAAATTGTAACGGTTGATATCGCCAACATTTCAAAAGGTAAGTGGAACGATTTAATCCCTCACCAAGCAAACATACTTATTGAAGACTTTCAAATATTTGATAAGTATTTAGTAATCAATGAAAAAGAAAATGCACAATCGCGCATTAAAATTATCGACCAAGCTACTCAAAAAAGTCATTTTCTTAAATTAAAGGAGGAGTTTTATAATATTGGTATCGGTTATAATCCAGATTTTGCGGCGGATAGCTTACAATTCATTTACAGTTCATTCGAAACACCTCTAACTACTTTTAAATATCACATGGAGACCAAAGAAAAAAGATTGGTCAAACAACATAGCAAACCTATCGTTCATCCGTTCTTTAAATATGTCATTGAACGAAAATGGGTAACCGCTAAAGATGGTAAACAGATTCCTTTAACGCTTATTAGTCATAAATGGCGCGCTAAACGAAAAGGCAATAATCACAAAGTCTATTTGACATCTTATGGTGCTTATGGTTTAGGGCAAGGTTTAGCTGGCGGTCCAACGGCACACCATTTAGTCAATTCGGGTTATGTTTATGCCATTGCGCACATTAGAGGCGGCGATGATATGGGTAGAGAATGGTACGAGGATGGTAAATTATTTAATAAAAAAAATACCTTTTCGGATTTTATAGCTTGTGCTGAATATTTAATTGCAGAAGATTATGCTAAAAAAGGGAGTATTGTAGCAGCAGGTGGAAGTGCAGGTGGTTTATTAATGGGCGCTGTTGTTAATGCTCGACCAGAATTATTTAATACAGTTATTTTGGATGTGCCGTTTGTAGATGTGATTAATACGATGTTGGACGAAAAATTACCATTAACGGTTGGTGAATTTGAAGAATGGGGCAACCCTAAAAAAGAAAAATATTATAGATATATAAAATCTTACAGCCCTTATGACAATGTAAAAATACAAAAATACCCTAACCTGCTGTTTTTCACAGGTCTAAATGATACCAGAGTTGGTTATTGGGAATCTGCTAAAATGGTTGCTAAACTTAGAGCTACTAAAACGGATGATAATTTACTGTTGTTGAAAACAGCTTTTTCTAATGGACATGGTGGCGGTTCTGGGCGATTTGCTGGTTTTAGAGATAGTGCTTATAAATTAGCTTTGATTTATAATTTGTATAGGTTGCCGGAAAGCCCTCAATAAAGAGAATGTTTGAAATCAGACCGCACAAGCATTGACTTTTTAAATAGGCAAATTATACACTTTAAAATATCATCTAAATATTAGGCCAATATTTATGTTTTTCAATACCGTCATTAATATATTTATGAATTTTGTCAGGTGAATCTAATAGTTTATAATTTTTTGTAATTCTACAGTCAAAAGGATCGTTAAAGTCTTTTGGAGAGGCCATATGCATTTCATTTTTCAAAAGAACGGCTTAATAGCCAAAAGAACATTCTTATGATTTTGATTTGTCCAACTCCTATATTTATATATTATTTTGGGAAAATTATTTTTTATTTTACTGAAAGAATCACTTATTTTATAATATGTTTAATTTTTTCATCTCCCAAAAACATCTTTCAGTTGCGTTTATATCAACGGAAGCATCATGAGCTTCATCAAACCCTTTATTAAATAGAACTTGGTGTAATTCGGATAGTTTAGGCCATTTATATCCATAATTACCAGGGATTCTACAATAATCTGTAGATGTTTTCATCGTGCAAAGTTTGGGTTTGGAATCAAATTCACTTTTAATACTATTTCTAACAAATTCAGCGCCCAAAATCATCTTATCAAAATCAATATTGTGAGCTATAATTAAATCTGATTTAGTAATAAGTTCATTAAATTCATGGAGAACTTTCAAAAGATTAACACCTTCATTAACAGCTATTTCAGTCGTTATTCTATGAACTCTTGAAGCATCTGAAGGGATATTAAAACCATCTGGCTTTATAATATAATCTTTTGATTCTATTCTATTTCCATTTTTATCAGATAAAATCCATGCTATCTGAACCATTCTTGGCCAATTATTTGTGTCTGTTACTGGTGCTTTCCAGTTTCTCGGTAAACCAGTTGTTTCCGTATCGAAAAATAAATACATGCAGTTTTATTAAATATTTAATGCGAAGCTAATTTAAAGGTTTTAGAACAAATATTTTAGTTTTAATCTTCTAATGTTAAATATTTTAAAAAAAAAGTTAATAAAAATGGGAAGGATGTCGCTAATTGTTAAAGCGGCCTCAAAAGAAAATTTATGGATATCGAAATATATGCTTAGTAAGAC
>CAYPHN010000225.1:0-5970 GCA_964410265.1 uncultured Flavobacteriaceae bacterium
TGGCTTTTGTTAAGAATATTCAAAAAAGCAAGAATAATGTTAGTAAGACGTTAAAATTACAATTTTAAATACTGTTTTCATATTTTCATTTTAAAGGTGTTTTAAATACTTTGTTTACGAAAATCATAAAAACAAAAAAGAGAATACAATTCTCAACATCTTAATTTATTTATAAAACAGTTTTCATAACTATATAGGGGGTTAATAAATAAATGGATGCTAAACAAAAATAGGTTTTATACCTTGTAGATGTTAATATTTAATAGGTAACTTGTTAACTGTGAGTTAACAAGTGTTATTAACTTTTGTTTATATCAGAATAATTAACGCTCGTGATCAAATAGGTTGGTTATAAAACCAGCGCCCGCCCGCCGAACGTGGCCAGGAAATACTCCTATGCCTGTCCGCCTTTGGAGGGGCTCTGCCTTCTTGTCATGAATCGTTATACTGGCTTGGTTTTAGACTAATAAAAAACATGACTAGACAAAAAGTATCGTTCGCATGGGCATTTAAAGAATTTATTTGGCCTAGAAAAAAAATTGTTTTAATTGGTTTGGTGTTAATTATTTTAAAAAGCTTGGCAGGGCTTGTTTTGCCTTATGCTACAAAAAATTTGATAGACGAAATCATTCCCGCAAAAGATATGCAAGCCTTAACCATGTTGTTAATTGTTGTAGGTTCTTCCATATTAATTCAGTCTGTTAGCTCGTTTACATTAACACGTTTACTCAGCGTTGAAGCACAACATTTAATCTCTTTATTAAGAGCCAAAGTACAGAGAAAACTACTGACCTTACCCATAAGTTTTTTTGATAATAACAAATCTGGCGCTCTGGTATCTCGTGTAATGACTGATGTTGAAGGGGTTAGAAACTTGGTAGGTACAGGTTTGGTACAGCTTATTGGTGGTACTATTACTGCAATTATTTCTTTAGTAATTTTGATTAAGATCAATGCAACCATGACGTTTTTTGTATTGGTTCCAGTGGCAATTTTTGCTTTTATTGCGCTAAAAGCATTTAGTTTTATTCGCCCTATTTTTAGAGCCCGAGGTAAAATAAATGCAGATGTTACTGGTAGATTGACCGAAACTTTAAATGGTGTTCGTGTTATAAAGGGTTTTAATGCCGAAGAACAAGAGAATAAAACTTTTGAAAAAGGGGTAGAGCGATTGTTTTTAAATGTAAAAAAAAGCTTGACTGCTACAGCTTTAATGACTAGTAGTTCAACCTTGTTATTGGGTTTAGCTTCTGCTGGAATTATGGGACTAGGCGGCTATTATATTATGAATGAAACAATGACCTATGGCGAGTTTGTTTCCTTTACTTTGTTTTTAGGATTTATGATTGCACCCATTGTTCAAATGAGTAATATTGGAAGTCAGCTTACCGAGGCCATGGCTGGTTTAGATCGAACCCAAGAGCTTATGCAAATGACCGAAGAAGATGACCCAAAAGTAAGAAAAGTGTTTTTAGAAAAAATTATTGGTGATGTGATTTTTAAGGATGTTTCTTTTGGTTATGATGAAAATAAAGAAGTTTTACATACTATTAATTTTTCCGCTCCTGCGGGAAGTGTAACGGCATTGGTAGGGTCATCAGGTTCTGGAAAATCAACTATCGCCGGATTGGCTGCTACTTTTTTAACTCCGAGTAAAGGACTGGTTACCCTTGATGGAATTGATTTATCAACAGTTAATTTAAGTAGTTATAGAAATAAGTTAGGTGTGGTATTACAAGATGATTTTTTATATGAAGGAACCATCCGTGAAAACATATTATTCCCTAGACCAAATGCTTCTGATGAAGAATTACAAAAAGCAGTTAAAGGAGCATACGTAAATGAATTTACCGACCGTTTTGATGATGGTTTAGAAACCGTAATTGGCGAAAGAGGCGTGAAACTTAGTGGCGGACAAAGACAAAGAATTTCTATAGCCAGAGCACTTTTAGCAGATCCGAAGGTTATTATTTTAGATGAGGCTACTTCTAATTTAGATACAGAAAGCGAGTCTTATATTCAAAGAAGTTTACAAATACTTATGAAAGACCGAACTACCTTTGTAATTGCACACAGGTTGAGTACTATTCAACAGGCTGACCAAATATTAGTGGTTGAAGAAGGCAATATTGTTGAACGTGGTAAACATCAAGAATTGATAGATAAAAAAGGCCGTTATTTTGATCTTTATACTTATCAAAGCAGGATTTAATTTTTAGTAATTTAGCACAATAAAAAAATAGATTATGACACTACCTAAATTTTTACTTGGTGATAACACAGATCACCCAGACGATATATTTGTTATACATACAGAATACCCTCAGTTTATTATCAATTTGGTAAACGACGAAGTTGAATGGCTGGATGATTTACAAGGTGATGAAGAAGAATTGGCTATTGAAATTGCACAATTGGTGGAAGAAGCGAGCCTTTTTTATGACAGAGAAATGGAAAGGTATAAGGAGTGATTTTAATGAGAGAATGAGATAATAAGTGAATGAGCTAATTAGATAATGAGCCAATGAGATAATGAAATTATCTTTCCAAATAACCAAAAGCCAAAAGCTACTTCCTCGCCTTCTGCACCAACTCCAGCTGATTAATATTTGTTTTGGCAGTAAAAATACCGTAATTTATTGTTGCAATATTTTTTTCAATTTTATCGATTGTACCTTTTGCATTACCATCAATCAATCGAACCCGGTCGTTAATTTGAAATTCATAGCCTTCGATAATAATCGCTTTTTCTCTTTCAATTATTTTTTTCTGTTTGATTACTTTTTTTATTTCGGGCAAAACTTCTTTTTCAATTTTTTTAAGGTGCTCCTCTTTTAATTTTTGCTCTAATTTAATTGCCTTATTTATTTTAGTGCGCTCTCTTTTTGAAAGCGGTTTTTCTTTTTGGGCATTATTTTTCTTATGCTCAACTTCAATTTTATCTTTTTTTATTTCTTCATGTTTAGATTGCTCTATCATGGCCCATTTTAAAAACTCATTTTGAAGTTGATTTTTGTTTTTAGTTTGAAAAAATTTATGCATAAACTCATTGGATTTTCTTCCGTAAGAGAGCATTTTTTGATTGTTTTCATATAATTCTTGAAAACTGTTTATTTTATCTTGAATCTTTTTTTGTTGCTCAATTAATTTTTCAGAATTTTCTTTGGCAATTAATTTTTCTTTTTCTAAAGAATTGGTATACGCCTGTAATTTATTTCTTTCCTTTTGAAGTTTGGCAATGGTTTTATCTAGCCTTATTTTTTCACGTTCTACTTTCTTTTTTGCTCTATTGATCAATCGAAAAGGAATCCCGTTTTTTTGAGCTACTTCAAAAGTAAAAGAACTCCCAGCCTGACCAATATGCAATACAAACAAGGGCTCAAAAGATCTTTCATCAAATTGCATGTTGGCATTTACAACATTTTCCAGTTCACTGGCTAAAACCTTTAAATTGGCATAATGTGTAGTTATGATACCATAAGAACCTTTTTCATGAAATTCTTCTAAAAATATTTCCGCCAAAGCGCCACCTAATTCAGGGTCGGAACCTGTACCAAATTCATCAATTAAAAACAGTGTATTGTTATTGCATTTATTCAAAAACTTCCGCATATTCTTTAATCGATAACTATAAGTACTTAATTGATTTTCAATAGATTGATTATCTCCTATATCGGTTAGTATATTATCGAAAATACTTACTTCGCTACGTTCGTTTACCGGAATTAAAATACCACTCTGCAACATAATTTGTAGCAAACCAATAGTTTTTAAAGTAATACTTTTACCTCCAGCATTAGGCCCCGAGATAACTATAATTTGCTGCTCTTTATTAAGTTTTATGGTTTGCGCTACCGTTGTGATATCTCTCAAATTGTTCTCTTCCCACAAAATAGGATGGACAGCATTTTTTAAATAGATTTTTTGTTCTTGAACAATTTTTGGTAACAAGGCATTAATTTGATGGGCGTAATTTGCCTTGGCACCAACAAGGTCTAAATGACTTAAATAATCCTGATATATTTTTAAGAGTTCCTGATACGGGCGGATGGTATTGGTAAGTTGTTTAAGTAATTTGACTACCTCTTCCTGCTCTTCATAATGTAAGTTTTGCAAGGCTCTAGAAAATTGTAATGTTGCCTCAGGAGCAATAAAAACAATACTTCCAGTTTTTGAGTTACCTAAAATAGAACCTCTAACTTTTTTTCGGTACATGGCTTGTACGGCTAGAACTCTCTGGTTATCTACAACAGATTCTTTGATATCATTTAAATAACCTAGGCTGGAATAATGAGCCAATGATTTTGTAAAACTACTTCCAATTTTACCTCTAATTTTATTGATTTCTTTTCGAATTCCAAATAAAATTTCAGAAGCTTTATCTACCACCTCGCCATATGGAGAGATTACCTTATCGATGCTTGCAATTAAAACTTTAGTCAATTCAATATTTTCCGATTCGATAAAAAGGGTAGGGTAGTATTCTTTAAATTTTTTATAAAAGAGCAATAAATTATTTACTGTAGCCGAAATAGCAGATATTTTTTGAAAAGAAGTCGCTTCTAAAAAACTATTTTCAATACCAAGCATGTATATTTCTTGGCTTATTTCGTCGAAATAATGATTCGGAATTCTATTTTCATTTGAAAAAGAAGCTAGGTATTCATTTACTTGATTTAATTCAGATTTTAATTCAAGTACTCTTTTTATAGGCTTTATTTGCAATGATTTTGCTCTTCCCAAATCAGAAATACAATGTGCTTCAATTTTTTGTAGCACTGTGCTAAATTCTAAATCGTTTAAAGTTTTTTGTGTTATATTATTGGTCAAAATTGTAGATTTGTACTATGGATGACTCGAATATCATTTATTCTCTTTCTTTCTAAAAGAAAGGAATTACTAAAGTTATCCATAAGGCAAAAGTAAATAAAATAATGCTATGGAGGTAATAATTTCTGAAAGTTGGAAAAGGGTTTTAAAAGATGAATTTGAGAAGGATTATTTTCAGCAATTGATCACTTTTGTAAAAAGAGAATATAAAGACCATACTTGTTACCCTCCTGGAAATAAAATATTTGCTGCTTTTGATCATTGCTCTTTCGAGGATTTAAAAGTTGTTATTATTGGTCAGGACCCTTATCATGGTCACAAACAGGCAAATGGTTTGTGTTTTTCAGTTTATGACGGAATTAAGCATCCACCATCATTAATTAATATTTTTAAAGAAATAGCGGCAGATATTGGAAACCCGTATCCTATAAGTGGTAATTTAGAAGCTTGGGCTGATCAAGGAATTCTATTATTAAATGCTACATTAACAGTAAGGGAAAGTGAAGCAGGATCACATCAAAAACAAGGATGGGAAATTTTTACAGATGCCGTAATTAAAAGAATATCCAATCAAAAAGAGCATGTTGTTTTTTTGCTTTGGGGTGGTTTTGCTAAAAAGAAAGGTGCAAAAATTGATAGAGAAAAACATTTTGTATTAGAAACAGGTCACCCATCACCATTGAGTGCAAACAGAGGTTATTGGTTTGGGAATAAGCATTTTAGTAAAACAAATGATTATTTAAATGAGCAAAATAAAGAAAAATTGAAATGGTAGCAGCAAGGAAATAATTCCTAAAACCTATGTGTGTTGAGTATATTAATAAATTACAGTTGTAACATTTGTCTTTTGTTGTTGTATTTTCTTAAAAACAATTCCCAAAATAAAACACCGTATACAACAATATATTCCAAAGCAATAATATATAAATTTTCAGTATGCTCTGCATTGGCATACGCGAGGTAACTTATTATAATGATAAAACTCCACACCAATGGAAAGATATAATTGGTGTAAATACTTAATAGAACTAATGTTGTCAAATACCAGGGATGTACTGTAGTTGCTGTAAAGTAATAAAAACTAAGCACCATAAGCATGGCGGTAATAAGTTGTGTCATTGTTTTGTTTTTTCTGTAAAA
>CAYPHN010000226.1:0-5954 GCA_964410265.1 uncultured Flavobacteriaceae bacterium
AAAAAACATTTAAACCTAAATGTAAATAATCATTATCTATAATATCAAACATTTGCTGCTGTGGAGACACATATTTACCAATATTGATACTTATTTTTTGTACATATCCTTTTATTGGTGATACGACAGAAATTGACGAAACCAAATTGCCATTATCAATTCTTTTCAAATTCACATTTAATATTTGCAAGGTAGATTTTGTTGCAATCAAATTAGATTTTCCCTCTAAGTAATCTGCTTCTGCTTTTTGTAAAGCTTTTTTTGATGTAATGCCGTCGGCAGCTAATGATATTTTCCTGTTATAATCATTCTCTAAAAATGAAAGATTACTTTTTAATGATAAATATCTTTGCTGTAAAGCAATAAACTCAGGGTTTTCCAGTCTGGCGATAACCTGACCTTTTTTTACAAAATCACCTTCAATTACACCTACACTTTTAACTCTTCCACCTAATAAAGCACTAACACTAGCCATATTTTGAGGTGGTAATTCCAATTGTCCGTTAACTTTTAAGGTATTCCCCAAATTAATAGATTCAATAGGTCTTAACTCAATTTTCATCACCTCTAATTGACTTAGGTTCAAGCTCACCATATTGGATACCTCACTCTCTTCTTCATGAGATTCATTTGAATCCCCGTGTCCGGCTTCTGAAACATTATTTGCTTTAGAAGTATCTCCACAACTTAATAACAATGCAAAAAGTAAAAAAATTGCACTTATTTTCAATATTTTATTAATATTTTTCATCTGATTTTATTTATTATTTTAAGAATATTTTAGTTGTATTGTCCGTTTAAGAAATTGATTTCATTTACCATTTGATTGTATAAATTAAGGTTTTCTAAATATTTTTGTTTTATGGTTAAAGACTGCTCTAATGTCGAGATATATTCAATATAACCTATCTCCCCTTCTTTATATGCTTTTGTTGTAGAACTCAACAATTTATCAGCCAGTTCTAAACCTTTTGATTCATAATAAACCAAAGAAGCTTTGTATTTTTCTAATTCAGATAAATTGAATTTCATGGCCGAATTTAATTCAATCTTAGTTTGATTTAAATTCATTATTGCTATATCGTTATCCATTTTTGCAGCATCTACTTTACCTTTTTGAGACCAAAAAAATATGGGAATTCTCACCCCTAGTTGAAATCCTGTGAACCCTTTGGCACCTTCGATTTGTTGGTTAAAAAATCCTCCCGTTAAATCAGGCAAATACCCTGCTTTCTCTAACTTATATTGTCTTTCAGAAATTATAACCGCCTGCTCTTGCATTTTAATTATTGGAATTTCTGATTTCTTAATAGAATCATAATTCAAATTTGCTTTATCCAGTGGGATTTCTTTTACACCAACGATACTATCAATATTTAGAATTAGTTGTAATTGTTTTTGAAAATTTGCCACATTGAACTCTGAATCAATTCTTAAAAGCTTTATCTCCTCAAATTTACCTTCAGCAGCAATTTTTTCGATTAAATTACTCTCTCCTGTTTCATACCTTTTATCAGAAATTATTGCAAAGTATTTGTATTCTTTTTCCAAAGTATTCATCAATATTAAATTACTTTTTTGATAAGATAAATCCAAATAAATTGAACGAACATTTCTTTCTAAAATGTTTTTATTAAACAATAAATTAGTTTCACTCAATGCAATTCTTTCTTTTTGTAATTTAGATTGGGTACCATAAACCGTAGGGAATTTAATCTCCTGTGTTACAGTCCATTGATAATCTTGTTGTACCGCATTTATTTGTCCTTTGGTGTACGATACATCCGTTTTACCAAAATCTATAGCCGATTTTTTAAGTGCTTCTTGCTTATTTACCTCATATTGAGCGGCTTTAATCGTTGGGTTGTTTTCAAAGGCTATTTGTACAGCTTCTTCAATACTTATAACTTTTTTCTGTGCCTTTGCAGAATTAATTCCTGCTAAAGAGAAGATACCTATAAATAATATGCTTGCGATATTATTGTTTATTTTCATTGGTTTTCTTTTTTCAGAACGTCTTTCAAATACATAATACAATACTGGCACCACCAATAAAGTTAAGAAGGTTGAACTCAATAAGCCTCCAATCACAACGGTTGCTAAAGGTCTTTGTACTTCCGCACCAGCAGATCCAGATATAGCCATTGGAACAAACCCCATAATTGCTGCTACAGCAGTCAATAAAATTGGGCGTAGTCGCTCTTTTGTACCTAATAAAATTCTATGGTTTATATCCGTTACACCTTCTATTTTTAAACTATTGAACCTGCTAATTAATACCAAACCGTTCAAAACAGCAACACCAAACAATACTACAAAACCAACTCCGGCAGAAATACTAAATGGCATGGCTCGAATGGACAGAAAATAAATACCACCAATAGCGGCTAACGGAACTGCCATATATATCATGGCTGCTTGTGAAAAGGAATTTAGTGCAAAATAGAGTAGAATAAAAATTAAGGCCAAGGCAATAGGTACAACGATAGTTAATCTCTCTTTAGCTCTTTTTAAATTTTCAAAAGACCCACCATATTTTATAAAATATCCTTCTGGTAATACCAATTGGGCATCTAATTTTTGTTGGATATCTTCAACAACAGATTCTACATCTCTACCTCTAACATTTACACCAACCGAAACTCTACGATACGTATTATCTCTTGATATTTGCATAGGTCCTGGCTTGTAACTAATATTTGCCAATTCATTTAAGGGAATTTGTATATCACTATTTGGTAAGTCTACAAATAGATTTCTTAAATCATCTATATTTTGTCTGTACTTTTCAGAAAAACGAACTACCAAATCAAATCGTTTCTCTCCTTCAAAGATAATTCCTGCATTGGCACCAGCAAATGCAGCACTTACGTATCTATTTAATTTATCAATAGTTAGGCCGTATTTTGCCAATTTAGCTCTTTGATAAATTACAGTAATTTGGGGCAAACCATCTGTTGCTTCAGCTCTTACACCCGCCGTTCCTGGTACGGTTTGAATAATAGCTGCCATTTCTTCTGCTTTTCTTGCCAAAACATCCAGTTCATTACCATATAATTTTATAGCAACATCTTCACGAACACCCGTAAGTAATTCATTGAATCGCAATTCTACGGGTTGAGTGAAAATAAAATTAACACCCGCAATTACTTTTAATTTTTCTTGTATTTTCTTTATCAATTCATCTTTTGTTGTTGCAGATGTCCATTTATCCATATCTTTTTCTAATATGATAAAAGTATCTGCAATATCCATTGGCATGGGATCGGTTGGGATTTCAGAAACTCCAATTCTACTCACCATGGTAATCACTTCTGGGAAATTTCTAATAATAATTTTTTCAACTTCCTCAGAAACCATTATCGATTCCGTTAAGGATGCTCCCGGTTTCATAATAATTTGCATGGCTATATCACCTTCATCTAATTTTGGTATAAATTCTCCTCCCATTCTGGAAAATACAATACCAGCAACTATAAAAAGAATTACAGCTATACCAATAACAATAGCTTTGAATTTTAAAGCACCTATTATTAGAGGTTTATATATATTATAAATCCCTCTCATCAACTTGTCGCTAAAATTTGTTAGCCAATTTTCAAGTGAAACTATAATATTTTTTTTACTGGCTGGTGATGGTTTTAAAAATATGGAAGCCATTACTGGTACATAGGTCAATCCTAATATTAATGCCCCCAGAACTGCATAACCAAATGTAAATGCCATTGGTTTAAACATTTTACCTTCAACACCTGTTAAAAATAAAATTGGTGTAAAAACAATTAAAATGATAAGCTGCCCAAAAAATGCCGAATTCATCATCATACTACTCGATTTGTAGGTGAGTTCGTCCATTTCTTCTGTCGTAAAATCTGCTTTGTTCTTTTTTAACCGCTCTTGAATATGATGCACGGTTCCTTCAACAATAATAACAGCACCATCTACAATAATTCCAAAGTCAATAGCGCCTAATGACATTAGGTTTGCCCATACTCCGGTAAATTTCATCAAGATAAAAGCAAACAATAGTGACAAGGGTATAATTGATGCTGTTAATAAGCCACCTCTTAAACTACCCAGCAAAAAAACCAAAACAAATATTACAATTAACGCGCCTTCAATTAAGTTTTTAGTAACTGTGCTTGTTGTACGAGCTATCAAATCACTTTGATCTAAAAACGGTATAATTTCTAAGCCTTCTGGTAAAGATTTTTGAATTTCAGCAATTCTAACTTGTACATTTTTAATAACTTCATTCGGATTTTCACCTTTTAGCATCAATATTTGTCCACCAACAGATTCTTTACCATCTACGGTAAAAGCTCCAAATCGAATCGCAGATCCAAAACGTACTTCATCTGCAACATCTTTAATTAAAACCGGAACATTATTATTATTCTTAATTACAATATTATTGATATCTTCCTTTGTACGAGCTAATCCTTCACCTCGAATAAAGTTGGCTTGGTGGTTTTTTTCAATATACGCTCCACCCGTATTGGAATTGTTTTGTTCTAAAGCTTCAAAAACTTCATTGATACTAACCCCCATACTATTTAAACGATTTGGGTTTAATGCAATTTCATATTGTTTTACATTTCCTCCAAATGAATTTACTTCAACCACACCAGGTACAAGTGCCATTTGTCTTGTAACAATCCAATCTTGAATAGTTCTTAATTCTGTAGGTGAATATTTATCTTCATATCCTTTTTTAGGAACTAATGAATATTGATAAATTTCACCTAAACCAGTTGCTATAGGTGCCATAAACGGCTTTCCAAAGCCTTGAGGTATATCTTCTTTAATATCGATAAGCTTTTCTTGCACCAATTGCCTAGGTAAATAGGTGCCCATTTCATCTTTAAAAACAATGGTTACAACCGATAATCCGAATCTTGACACAGATCGCAACTCAATTACACTTGGTAAGTTAGCTACAGCAAGTTCTATTGGGTAGGTTATAAATTGTTCTATATCTTGGGTTCCCAGATTAGGTGCAACGGTAATTACTTGTACTTGGTTGTTTGTAATATCGGGTACAGAACCTAATTTTATAGTCATCATAGAATATATTCCAGTACCAATAAGAACTAAAATAAACAATCCGATAATGAATTTATGATTAATTGAATATCTAATGATTTTATCTATCATTTTTATATTGTTTTAATTTTGGAAAAAAATAATTATAGAATGAAAGTCAATCTTAAAGACGTAATAGCCTTTTGATTGCGTGATTTTATACAATAAAGTATTGGTTATCTATGACAGCTTGGGTGGCTGAAAGATGCGATCTAAATAATCGCTTGTAAATGAGAATGTATAAAAAGAATTTAATTTTGTAGGAATAGTTTCTGAAACCAAAGTTTCTTGATTGATTATAGGTTCAACAACAATACTTGCGCAACAAACACAGGTGCAAAATGGAGAACAAAGGTCGCCTAAACTGTGATCATCATCATGAAAGTCAGTATGAATTTCAGTTAATTTATCATTCCGTACCGAAAAATCATCATCACATGGCAATGCAGACATTGTCATGGTAAAAAGCGATAATAAAATTGCGAGGTACTTCATAATTAATGGCAAAAATAGATAATTTTTAGATGCAATGGTAGTGCAATACAAAATTAATAACAAAATATTAAATAACTTATTGCCTACTGTCTCTGTGGAATCATATATTCATATTAATACTTAATTTTTGAAACAACTATCTTAAAAGTAGAATCACAGGAATATTTCCTGCCACAACTAGCAGGTGGTACTAATTTCACATCCAAATAAGCTTGGACACAATCTTTAAGATTTGTGTCAAAATTCGAAATTTATTATTTAAAACCTACTCTTTTTTTTTTAGGAGAATTGTAATGGTTACGTAATTCGAAAACAATATTACACTAATAAAAGGTATTTAACCCTATCCGTCATCTGACGGACTGGACCCAATA
>CAYPHN010000227.1:0-5937 GCA_964410265.1 uncultured Flavobacteriaceae bacterium
TTATTATTTAGAGAGCTCTTTGGGTAGCTTTTAAGAATTGTATAAGTAATGGAAAAAAGTGCAAACTTTAAGGTTTGCACTTTTTTTATATTTTAAGCTTATCCAAAAAGTAGAGCAACTCTATGGCCACTACTCTTAAAAAAAGCCTTTAGACTCTACATTATAAAACTATAAAAAACAAACCTGAAACGGACAAATATCTACAACTCACCCAGATTCCAAAAGTAGTAGTTTTGCACTTTAGCTTTTATAAACGATGTATCTTAACAAACCTAAAGCGGTGCTAGTATTTTGATATAATTTTAATTCAAGACACAGAAGCCTAAGACGAGAAGTAAAAGCGCCATTCAAAAGCAATAGAAAAATGGTTAGAGCTAGAACAAAAAATATTTAATCAAAAGCCTTATGATTTTAAACAAAAAATACTATATTTAAAATGTAAACAAGCTGTTAAAACTAAACAATAACCTTGTGAATAATAACAAGTTATAGCTAATTACAGAGAAACAATAATTTAATTTTAATATCATGAAAAAATGTATTTTATTTTTTATTACTTCCTTATATTTAAGCATTGCTTTTGGGCAGAATGGAAGCATTGCAAAACGTTTAGGTTATTCATCAGATGCTAAATTATTAATACTTCATGCAGATGATTTAGGGATGGCACATTCTGAAAATATAGCCAGTATTTATGGATTGGAAAATAGCCTAGTTAATTCTGCAAGTATAATGGTACCCTGTCCTTGGTTTCCAGAAATTGCTGATTATGCAAGTAAAAATACAAAAGTAGATTTTGGACTCCACTTAACACTTACTAGTGAATGGAAATATTATAAATGGGGTCCAGTAACTTCAAAAGACTCCGTAAAAGGGCTTGTCAATAAAAATGGGTATTTTTATTCTCAAGTAGATAGTTTGGTGTCTAAAGCCAATAAGAATGAAGTTTTTCTTGAATTGAGTAATCAAGTAAAAAAAGCACTTACAGCAGGTATAGACGTTACTCATTTGGATACTCATATGCGAGCAGCAATGGGATCAGTCAATTTATTGGAAGCATATATTAAAGTTGGTAAAAAGTATAATCTACCTGTGTTTTTACATAAAAATCTTAAAGCCCTAAACAATCCTAATATACAAAAACTATTAGGAGAAAATGATATAATCATTGATTATACGCATACTGCTTCACCTAAAGATTTTAAAGAAGGAATGGCTCAGTATTACACAAAAGTTTTAAATAATTTGAAACCAGGTTTAAATAATTTATTAATCCATTTAGCATATGATAATGAAGAGATGAGAGGTATAACCATAGACCACCCTAATTGGGGTTCTGTATGGCGACAAGCAGATTTTGATTTTTTTAACAGTAAAGAATGTGAAGATATTATAAAGGAAAATAATATTATATTGGTTACATGGAGGGAATTAAGAGAGTTAAACTTAAAAACTAGTAAATAATAAACAAATTTGATGGAAGAATTAAAAAAAATGAGGATTGCACTTATTGGTCTTGGTAGTATTTCTCAAAAAGCATATTTACCAATAATAGCAAACCATTTTAAAGTTGAACCTATACTTTGTACTAGAAATAAAAAAGTGTTAAAACAGTTAGCAATTCAATATCGTATTAAAGAAACTTATACAGATATTAATGAGTTAATTAGTAACCAACCTGATGCTGCCATGGTTCATAGTTCAACTGAAAGCCATTTTATTTTGTTATCAAAACTATTAAAAGCAGGAATTCCAGTATTTGTAGATAAGCCTCTTTCTTATGCTTTACAAGAATCCGAAAAATTATTGAACTTAGCAATGCAAAAGAAGTTGTTAATATATCTGGGGTTTAACAGGCGATTTGCTCCTTTAGTAAACTCTTTAAAACATCGAGAGAGTCCAATTCAAATATTTTGGCAAAAAAATAGAGTTTGTTTACCAGGAAATCCGCGTAAATTTATTTTTGATGATTTTATACATGTAGTAGATAGCCTTCGATTTTTAGCATCAGGGCCTATTAATAATTTACAGGTTTTTTCAAAAATGCACAATCAAAAATTAGAAAATTTACATGTATTATGGCAACAAAATGATACGTTGCTTACTGGGTCAATGAATCGAGTTAGTGGTATTACCGAAGAACGAATAGAATACTATTCTAATGATAATAAATGGGAAATAAATGAATTAACTTATGGGTTTCATTATCAAAATGAAATTAAGACTTCTCTCAGTTTTGATAACTGGAAAAATACATTGTATAAAAGAGGTTTTGTCGATTTAATTGAGGATTGGTTATCTGCTTTGGAAGGAAACAAATTCACGACAAACCGTATTGATGATATTTGGGAAACGCATAATTTATGTGAAACTATTGTTGATGAAATTTAAAAAAATACTACATCTCCCTGATAATCAATAACTAAATTTAGCATTAGTCAGAGTTAAAATAAACGGAATAGTTTTTGACGCTATCAATGGAGAAATAACATTTAATCCATTCAAAAACAATAAATTATAAAAGTAATCTCTTTAGTATTAATCGGACTTTTTTTTAACTCTTGCTCAGAAAACACTAATTCTGATAAAAATGTAATTACTGAAGAAAAAATAGAAACTATTACGGAACAACAAGTAAATCGTTGTACAACACCATATAAAATAATTACGGTTTAGTACTAAAAAAAGGTAGTTACGTGTGTGTTTGCTACATCTGATTTTTCCACGAAAAAATCACCGTAAGGAAGCCTACAACTAACACTATTCCTTACCCATATCATTTGCAACTCTTATTTAACTTCATTTGCCACTTTGAGTAATAGTTTTTTTGTTTGTACAATCCCCATATCTTCATTAGCATTAGGGCCTTCATATTCAATACCTATATAACCACTATATCCTGCGTTCTTAATGATTTGTAGCATTTTTACATAGTCTATTTGTGTTTCATTTCCTTGCGTATCAAAATGATTCGATTTTGCACTGACTCCTTTCGCAAAAGGCATCATCTCTTTCACTCCTTTATAGCGATCATAATCATAAAAGTTACCAAAATCTGGCAATGTACCGCAATTAGGTAGATTTACATTTTTCATAACATTAACAATCCAACCTCCGTTTGCAGAGTATTCTTGATGATTTTCTACAAGAATATTTATGGAATAATCTTTTGCAAAAGTTGCTAGTTGATATAGGCTTTCTTCTGTTTCTTTGGCAACTTCATTACTATTTCCATTGCCATGTGCATTTACTCTAATAGAATGACATCCTAATAAATTAGCGGCCTATCCATTTATAATGATTTTCAACAGCTTGTTCTCGTTCTTTTTGTTGATGGCTTCCTAAATTACCTTCTGCATCAATCATTATTAAAATATTTTTCACATCAATATCTGTAGTTCGCTGTTTCAATTCTTTTAAAAAAGAGTTATTTTTGGCTTTATCAATAAAAAATTGATTTACATATTCTACAGCGTTGATACCAAAATCATTTTTTGCTTTGTAAGGAAAATCTAATGTTGTTAATTTCCCTGTACGTAACGTTCTATGTAAAGACCATTGCGCTAGAGAAATCTTAAAAAAAGGGGGTTAGTAATTGTACTTGCTGTTATGGGCATTGATAAACCTAATCCTATACTAATAGAGGTTTTGGATGCATTTTTTATAAAGACTCTTCTGTTCATAAAAATAAAATTAGCAAGACCAATTTGTAGGAACTCTATCCCAACGATGATCTTTTAGTTTTGTTAACCATTCTTTAGAAAGTTTTTTTCCATCACCAATACGCATATTAGCCTCTACATTTTGTAATTGGCGCATACCAGGAATCATTGTTGTAATTGCAGGATTTGAGGCAATAAACCGAAGTGCTAATTCTGCTAAAGGCATTTCTTTTTGTAATATTTTTTTTAGGTTTTCTATGCGTTCTATGGTTGGTGGCAAGTTTTCTTTTCCAAAATAAACATTTCTAAAGTCTCCCTCTTGCCATTTAGAATCTATTGATAATCTTCCTGTAAGTGAACCTTCATCAAAAGGGACTCTTGCAATTACGGCAATATCATTTTCTTGGCAATAGGGTAATAATTGATCTTCTGGTGCTTGGTCTAAAATGTTATAAATAGTTTGTATAGAGTCAATCAATCCAGATTCTAATGCACGGAAACAATTGGTAGGTTCCCATCGATTTACACTTATTCCAAAAGCCTGTACTTTTCCCTCTTTTTTTAATTTTACTACCATTTCTTTCCATTCATCATTTTTTGCCCAACTATCTTCCCACACATGAAATTGTAATAAGTCTATAGTTTCTACACCTAAATTTTTAAGGCTTTTTTCGGTGTATTCAAGAATATGGTCTGATGGATATACTTCTTGTAAAGTTGATGTTTTTAGAGGGGGCCAAATATTTAATTTTGGTGGTATTTTAGTTGCTGTATACAGTCTTTTTTCTGAATGTCTTTTTAATAATCCTGCTAAAATCTGCTCACTTTTTCCTGCGCCATAACCCCAAGCGGTATCAAAAAAATTACATCCCAATTCAACAGCTCTATCTAAGGCTTTATTTGAAGTAGCATCATCTGATTCAGACCAACCTGCCATTCCCCACATTCCATAACCAACTTGACTTACATTCCAATCAAATTTTCCAAATCATCTATTTTTAATGATTTTTTTATAAAAAAGGTAACTGATAATAAACCATATGCTAGGTTGCACAAGGCTTGTTAATTTATTACGGTATATTATTCTTTTTTTAGAAGTTTTATAGAACTAAAAAATAATAGAAAACCGAATAAAAATATATTTTTTTATTTATGTAAGGAGTCATGAATAGTTTTTAATAATTTACCATTGCTATCACCATTAAATTGCCAAAACATAATACCTCCTAATTGTTTACTTCTAGCAAACTCAACTTTATATTTTATAGATTTTTCATTGTCATATGATAAAAATAAGGAATCTTTTTCTCTCCAAACATATGGTACTTTTGCTGATTCATCCCAGTATTCGGTAAAACCAACATTACTTTTTAAACTATCTACAATAGCATAATAATTATAGCTTCCTGAAGAGCCTTTTGCTATTTGATAGACCCCTTTGTTTGTAGGGTTTACTCCCTTTTTCCATCGTCCATAAAAAGGCACTCCTAAAATAAGTTTATGTGCAGGAATTCCTGCTTTTAAATGCTCTTCTACTGCTTTTTGTATATTACTTGATGCATTAGTTTTATCAAATTTAGAATGCATTAATCCTGCATTATGACTTGTTCTTCCTCCAGTTCCATGAAAATCATAAGTCATAATATTAATAAAATCGAGATATTTTTGTGCCTCTTTCATATTTGTATGATCTAAGTAATTTTGACTTGCACCGGTTGCTATCGTTAATAAATAGTCTTTTTTTGTTGTACTAGATAGTGTGTTTAATTTTTTTCGTATCAATTTTAAAATTGCAGTAAAGTTCTCTTTGTCTTCAGGCCTATGCGTGTTGTTGTCTCCTGGCAAACCAGGATATTCCCAATCTAAATCAATACCATCTATATTTTGCTTTTGCATAAATGCAATATCACTATTTGCAAATTTTTCTCTAGATATTTTTGTGAGCACTGCATCAGAAAAATTTTTAGACCAAGACCAACCTCCAATAGAAACTAATACTTTTAAATTTGGATTAGTTTTTTTGAGGTTATTTATTTTTTTAATGGTTTCTGTATCATTACTACTACCTTCTACAACTATACCATTTTTTATATTGGCAAATGCAAAATTAATATGTGTAATTTGATTGACTCTTTCAAGATTATCACCCCAATTATCTTCTATAGAAGTTACATAAGCAATAACTTTTTTGTTATTAGAATCAGAATGAGATAAATTGGTAGTATTTGTTTTCTACTAAATCCTCTTCTCTTAAGGCCGACAATATTTACACCTG
>CAYPHN010000228.1:0-5902 GCA_964410265.1 uncultured Flavobacteriaceae bacterium
CACACCAGCCCCTTTTGCAATATGATAGAATCCTGTTTTCCATCGTACCACTTTTTTTCTCGTTCCTTCAGGAGACATAGCCAGTTTGAATTTTTCTTTTTCATTAAATAGATCAATAATGAATTGCACCATGTTCTTACTTTTACTCCTGTCAACCGGTACACCGCCTAAAGCCCTAAATATAAATCCAAAAGGTGGATTGAACAAGCTTTTTTTACCAATAAAATTACCGTCCAAACGCACTGTAAATTTCATCAAAATACCAATAATAAAATCATAATTTGAAGTATGAGGTGCGCCAATTAGTATAAATTTATTAAGACCTTTTGGAAATTCGCCCACAATTTTCCAACCCATAATATTGTATAATATGAATTTTGAAATATATTTCATTGATTACAGTTTGTAAAGTTCTTATTCATCATAATTTTTTGTAATATCGTAAAATAAACTATAAATACTATTCCAATGCAAAAATATATCGTGCTATTTATCTCAATACTTTATGTAACAATTAGTTATTCTCAAGAGAAAAATAGAGTTAATGGACCAATAATTAAAGATTTTGGTCAAGTTTATAAAATTAAAAATCCAGATTTACTTTTAGAAAAGGACAAAAACTATAAAGTTATTTTTGATGTGTATACAGATGGTAAGGATCATAAAAAACTAAATGCATCCGTAAACACAGTTGCAAGATTTTTAAATATGCATGCACAAAATGGTATCAAAAAAAATAATTTAGACATTATTTTGGTTTTACATGGCGCAGCAACTAAAAACTCACTTTCCGATAAGGCTTTTAAAAAAGAATTTAAAAGAAACAATCCGAATACGGAATTGATCAAAGCCTTGAACAAAGCAGATGTTAAAGTATACGTTTGCGGACAGTCATTTGCTTATAAAGGCTATGAAAGAAATGATTTGTCAAAAAATGTAAAGATGGCTTTATCGGCACTTACGACTTTGGTATACTATCAAAGTGAAGGATATCAATTAATAACATTTAATTAAAAACATGAATAATATGGTTATTTATATATTACCATTTGCAACTTTACTTTTAGGTATTGTTTTGAGCTATTTTTTTACCAAGTTAAAATTCGAAAAAGAAACCTCTATCTTAACAGAAAGAAATAATACGCTTAATCATGAAAAAATAGATACAGAAAGTACTATTCTAGAATTAAAAAATACTATTGAGCTAATTAGAGTTGAAAAAGAAAATATAACGATTGAACTTACTAAAAAAGAAGCTAAAATATTAAATCTACAATCAAAATTAGAAGATCATAAAAAAGAAGTTGAAAACTTACAAGATAAATTCAGTAAAGATTTCGAAATTCTTGCTAGTAAGATCTTAGAGGAAAAATCAGAAAAATTTACTGCAAAGAACAAAGAAAATATTGAACAAATTTTAAATCCGTTACGGGAAAAAATTCAATCCTTTGAAAAAAAAGTAGAAGATACACACAAAGACAGTATAGATAGGCATGCTGCTCTTCGTCAGCAAATATTAGGCTTAAAGGATTTAAACGAGCAAATGAGTAAAGAAGCTATCAATTTAACCAAAGCCTTAAAAGGTGATTCAAAAACACAAGGCAATTGGGGGGAATTGATATTAGAGCGAGTATTAGAAAAATCGGGATTAGAAAAAGGTCGTGAATATGAAATTGAGAAAAGTTTTACAATAAACGACGAAGATCATCAACGTTTAAGACCCGATGTAATTATTCATTTACCCGATAATAAAAAAATGATTGTCGATTCGAAAGTTTCATTAACTGCTTATGAACAATTTGTGAATTCTGAAGATGAAAAAGAAAAACCACTCTATTTAAAAGAACATTTGGCTTCTTTAAATCGTCATATCTCACAATTGAGTGAAAAAAAATATGAAGACTTATACCGCATTGAATCTCCTGATTTTGTTCTTTTGTTCATTCCTATAGAACCTGCTTTTGCTTTGGCATTAAATGAAGATAATCAACTGTATAATAAGGCATTTGAAAAAAACATTGTCATTGTAACTCCCTCTACCCTATTGGCTACATTACGTACCATTGACTCTATGTGGAATAACGAAAAACAGCAAAAAAATGCTATTGAAATAGCACAACAAGCAGGGCGTTTATATGATCAATTTGTCAATCTAACCAATGATTTGATAAAAGTAGGGAATCAATTAAAAACGGTTCAAGGCAGCTATGATGTTACCATGAAAAAACTCACTGGTAAAGGTAACTTAATAAAAAAAGTAGAGAGTTTAAAAATACTTGGGGCAAAAGCGAGCAAACAATTTAATGAGAATTTAAAAGGTCGTGCAAACGAACTTGAATAATTTTTTTTAAAAATGGCACTCATTAACGATTCTTCTTACAATCCGAAATACTATTTTAAGAGTAAACACTTGAATACAGTTTACCGAGCTTTTTTTAACAAAACCACTATTGATTACCAAAGGAGAAGAACGGAAACCAAAGATGGAGATTTTATAGATCTCGACTTTTCTATGGTAAACGCTATAAATATTGTGATTGTGATACACGGTTTAGAAGGGAGTTCTGAATCTAATTACGTAAAATCTCTAACTAAAATTTGCAATAGTAATAATTTAGATGTGGTTGCTGTAAACTTAAGAGGATGTAGTGGTGAACCCAACAGGTTATTGAGTTCATATCACAGTGGCAAAACTGATGATATAGCTGAGATAGTTGCTTTTATAGAGCATAATTTTTCCTATAAAAACATGCATCTTGTGGGTTTTAGCCTTGGCGGAAACATAACATTAAAATATTTGGGTGAAAATGGAATTAATATTCCTTCTATGGTAAAATCAGCTGTAACAGTTTCTGTTCCCTGCGATTTGAAAGGGTCTTCAGAGAGTTTGGCTAAAATTTGGAATACAGTTTATATGCAAAGATTTTTAATTTCATTAAAAAAGAAGTCACTTGTTAAATTAAAACAATTTCCCAACTCATTTTTAAGTCAACAAAAAATAGAAAAGGTAAAAACCTTTTTTGATTTTGATAATATGTATACAGCACCAGCACATGGTTTTTTGGATGCTTATGATTATTGGAAAAAAAGTAGCAGCAAACAATTTATTCCAAATATTAAAACACCAAGTCTTTTAATCACGTCAGTAGATGATCCATTTTTATCCAAATCATGTATACCGGTTAACGAGGCAAAACAACATCAATACTTCCATTTGGAAGTAACCAAATACGGAGGTCATGTTGGCTTTAATTCTAATTTTTCTGATGGCAATTATGAATTTTGGCTTGAAAATAGAATTGTACAATTTATTGAGCAATACAATTAATACTATAGAGTAAATCATTATAAAAATTAATCTTTTATTTAAATAATCACAATGAAAAAAATATATGTAGTTTTGTAGCAAATCAAGCTTTTGAAATTGAAAAAACTCATCATTCTTTTATATTTTTTTTCATCGATTGCAACTGGTCAGGCTTTTCGAAATTTTTCTAATGAATTTTTAAGTCTGGGTGTTGATGCAGCCGCTTTTGGTATGGGAAAAGCTGTAATTGCGTCCAGTAACGACGTCAATGCTATTTATTGGAATCCTGCTGGATTAACTAATATTGATGATGTACAAGGAGCCTTAATGCACGCCGAGTATTTTCAAGGTATTGGCAAATACGATTATGCCGCATTTGCAAAACCTATAGATAATGAAAGCACCTTTGCCATTTCCTTGATCAGATTTGCTGTTGATGATATATTAAATACTACACAACTAATTGATAGTCAAGGCAATATTAACTATAACAATATAAGTTTATTCTCTGCTGCCGATTATGCTTTTAATATGGCTTATGCCAGGAGGCTACCTTTAAATGGACTTAACATAGGAGTCAATGGAAAAATCGTTCGCAGAAAAATTGGTGATTTTGCCTCATCCTGGGGTTTTGGATTAGATGTTGGACTACAGTTCCAAACCGAAAATGATTGGCAATTAGGATTGATGCTACGCGATATTACTTCAACATTTAATGCCTGGAGTATTGACCAAGATGCATTTAACAAAATTAAAGATGCAATTCCAGGAGAGAATCAGGAAGCGCCACAAACACTAGAACTTACCAAACCCAAAGCTCAATTTGGGGTGGCAAAATCCTTTCTTGTTTTTAGAGATTTTAATATTCTAACTGAATTGGATATAAACATGCGTTTTGCCGAAACAAATGCTATAATATCTACTTCTTTTCTTAGTATTGATCCTGCGTTTGGTTTTCAGATAGATTATATCGATATGGTTTATTTAAGGGCGGGAGTAAATAATTTTCAAAATTTCACTGAATTTGATACTAGCAACAGTGTATCGTTGGAGCCTAATTTTGGCGTTGGATTTAGGTACAAAGGCATTCAAGTGGATTATGCCTTGGCGAATATTGGGGGTGTAAGTGGTACTTTATATTCTAATATATTTTCGATAAAAGTTGATTTTAGTTATTTTAGATAATTGCTTTAAAAGAGCTAGATATTATTCACAAACATTGCTATCCGATTAATATTTATAATAATCCTAAAAAAATATTAGCAACAATTGATTCGATTAATTTTTGAAAACAGACATCTTACTATTCATTTTTAAAAATTTACATTTTTTTATAACTTTAATTTAAATCATCGTTTGTGTAATAGTTATAACCAAGTATTTAATCTAAAAGCGGAGCGATCTTATTTCTTTTATCAATATTATCATGATAATATCGATAAAAAACTTAAGTTTGTTTTATAAAAAAAAGTAAAAACTCACCAATTAAACCCAATTGCTTTGAAAAAATTATATTTCATCTTTTTTTTTATCTTTTTCACGAGTAAAGCTCAATTTTTACAGCTTTCCTCACAGGCAGAAATAAGTATAATAACTGTAGGGCCTGGTGAAAATGAACTCTACGCCACCTTTGGTCATAGTGCCTTTCGAATTAGAGACAGAGCTAATGCGTTAGATCGGGTATATAATTATGGAACCTTTAATTTTGATACATCTAATTTTTATTTGAAATTTGTGCAAGGCAAATTACTTTATGATCTTAGAGCCTATGATTTTAGCATATTTTTACGAAGCTACCAAAGAGAAAAAAGATGGGTTAAGGCACAAATACTTGATTTAAGCACTGAAGAAGTACAGCAAATTTATAATTTTTTAGAGAACAATGCCAAACCTAAGAACAGATCTTATAAATATGACTTCTTTTATGATAATTGCTCGACCAAGTTGTATGATGTTTTAGAAATAGTACTAAAAGATAAAATAGTTTTTAATAATAGTTTTGATAATCATAGCTATACACATCGCGACCTTATTCAATTGTATTTAAAAAATCAACTTTGGGGTGATTTTGGTATTGATTTGGCTTTGGGTTCGGTAATAGACAAAAAAGCAAGTTCAAAAGAATATATGTTCTTACCAGATTTTGTTTTTGAAGCTTTTAAAAAAATTGAAATTAAAAAAGGTTCTCAGGTAAAACCAATTGTAAAACAAACTGAAAATATTTTATTGGCACAGGAAAAATCTATACAAAAATCATTTATCACTCCCTTCTTATTATTCAGTTTACTTGCTATTTTGGTTCTAATACTTACTTTTAAAGATTATAAAAAAAATGGGCGAAATAAAATTTTAGATACATCCATTTTTATAATTACCGGTAGTATCGGAATTGTAGTTCTATTACTTTCATTTGCAACTGATCATGCTGCAACAGCAAATAATTTTAATATGCTTTGGGCTTTTGCACCTAATTTGGTTTTTGCCTTTCTCCTAACGAAAAACAATCGAGTCAATTATTATTATATGATAACCCTCCTGGCTCTATTAGATATTATGGTATTGCTATGGATATTTAAAGTTCAAATATTTCATATT
>CAYPHN010000229.1:0-5900 GCA_964410265.1 uncultured Flavobacteriaceae bacterium
AAGACCCTATGGATATAATAACGATAAAAAACAAAATTATTTTACCAATAAAAGACTTTATTTTGGGGTATTGCATAGCAACAGTTATTTGTTTTTATTTGAATTGTTATTGGAGTTGCCTTTAAAATTTTTTTGGCGTTGATTTCTACCTTTTCTTCGTTTCTTTTTATATTTAGGTTTGTCAAATCGGGTTAAACTATCCTGTCCAACTAGTTCTGTAAAGTGAGACTCTACCGTTATTTCATCAGCTATGTCTATAGCGTACTCTTCAAGGCTTTGCCCTTTTTGATCCTTTTTGTTTAAAGCGATTATTAGGTTGGTTTGTTCTACAGTTAATTTGTGCCAGTGTACAGGATTTTCTTTATAGGCATACCAAAGCCAACCTTTAAAAATATCCATTTTTTGAAAAACGGCAACTCCTTTTTCTGTTTGTAACCAAAGATCTGTTTTAGGAAAATGTTTTAAAGCATCCAAATAAGAGTTTAATTCATAATTTAAACAACACTTTAGTTTTCCACATTGCCCTGCTAATTTTTGTGGATTTAATGACAACTGTTGGTATCTTGCAGCCGAAGTACTTACCGATCTAAAATCGGTTAACCAAGTAGAGCAGCAAAGTTCTCTACCGCAGGATCCTATTCCGCCTAAGCGAGCTGCCTCTTGCCTTAAACCAACTTGTTTCATTTCAACACGAATACTAAACGTTCCAGCAAGTTCTCTAATTAAAAGCCTGAAATCAACACGCTCATCAGCAGTATAATAAAAAGTTGCTTTGTTGCCATCACCTTGAAATTCAATATCCGAAAGTTTCATTTTCAAACCTAATCTACTTACAATTAAGCGAGATTTTCTTTGTACTTCCTTTTCTCTTTCACGAGCCGATTTCCAAATATCTATATCTTTTTGGGAAGCTTTTCTATATATTTTTTTGACATCTTCACTTTCAATAGCAACGTGTTTCTTTTTCATTTGCACTTTAACCAATTCTCCCATAAGGGAAATAACTCCAATATCATGACCTGGTGAAGTTTCAACCGCAACGATGTCGCCAATACAAAGTGACAGTTTTTTTGCATTTTTGAAAAAGCTTTTCCGACCGTTTTTAAATCGGACTTCCATTATATCAAAAGGTTTTTGATTGTTGGGTAAGGTCATGTTAGATAACCAGTCGAAAACTGTAAGTTTATCACAGCTTCCGGAAGCACAGGCTCCATTGTTTTTACAGCCTAACGGCAGGCCATTTATAGAGGTTGAGCAAGAGTTGCAGCTCATAGTATGTTTATATTTTTAGTTGATATTTTTTTAATTATTGATTTTTAACCTAATTTTTAGGGCAAATTTTCATTTAAATTTCTACATCATTAAACTATCAATAATTAGTAATAAAAAAATATCAATGTAAGTTCGAAAAAAATTTAGGTAAATATACTCAATATTGCCAAATTAAAATAGTTTGCTATTTTAACTTTACACTTATAATATTTACCGGACAAGCTTCTTTGGCTTTTGTTACATTTTCAAACATAGAAACATCGGGTGATTTTAAAGTAAAAAATCCTTTTTTGTCTATGGCATGTAATAATACAGATTTGCCATCTTTTTTTGACATTTGAAATTGTCTGGGTGCTAATTCAACACAATAATTACAACCGATACATTTGTTTCTTTGTAATGTAATGATAACCATAATTAAATATAAAATTTAATTTATTGAAATTTGGGTAATATTTTGGATACTAAATTTTGATTTTTGGCAAAAATACAGATTTTTGTAAAAGAAAATACTTAAAAATTCAATTAAAATCACGCTTCTTTTATTAAAATTTTATTTTCTTTGCAAGATGCTTTTTAAAGATATTATTGGCCAAAAAAATATTAAAGACCATTTGATACAAACTGTTGAAAATGGACGTATACCACATGCGCAATTGTTTATTGCCCCAAAAGGGAGTGGTGCTTTACCTATGGCTATAGCTTATGCCCAATATATTTTATGTAGAAATAATGCAGGCGAGAACAATACAGGTAATGATGCTTGTAATTTGAAGTTTGAGAAGTTGGCTCACCCCGATCTCCATTTTGCTTTTCCTGTTGCTGCGAATGAGAAAGTTAAAAAGCACCCTGTTAGTAGTTTGTTTTTAGAAACATGGAGAGCGTTTATCAAGAACAATCCTTATGGGAGTTTATTTAATTGGTACCAACAATTAGGTATTGAAAACAAACAAGGACAAATAGGCGTTGATGAAGCCGAAGAAATTGTTAAAAAATTAATTTTAAAATCATATGAAGGTGGGTTTAAAGTAATGATTATTTGGATGGCAGAAAAAATGAATATCGCCGCTTCCAATAAATTACTAAAGCTAATTGAAGAACCGCCAAACAAAACACTTTTATTGTTGATTGCAGAAAATGAAGGGCAAATAATTAAAACGATTTTATCTCGTTGTCAAATTTTACACTTCAAGGCCTTAAGTGAGAGCGATATTAGAAATACACTTATCATTGAACATAGTATTGACGAAAATCAAGCTTCTAAAATTGCTCAACAATCGCAAGGAGATTACAATAAGGCCCTACATTTATTACTTGATAACGACAATGAAGCCATTTTTGAAAAATGGTTTATTACTTGGATTAGAACGGCATTTAAAGCAAAAGGTAATGCTACTGTAATTCATGATTTAATCACTTGGAGTAATGAAATTGCAAAAACGGGAAGAGAAACCCAAAAGCGATTTTTACTTTATTGTTCTCAATTTTTTCGTCAGGCCATGTTGGTAAATTATCAAGCTGGTAATTTGGTTTATTTTGAATCTGATACTGGAGGATTTGATTTGAAAAAATTCGCTCCATTTGTTCATGGAGGTAATATAGAAGATATTAGTAAGGCATTAGATGATGCTATATATCATATAGAGCGAAACGGTAATGCAAAAATTATTTTATTAGATTTATCCATGCAGTTGACTAGATATTTACATCAAAAGGAAGAGGGTGTAAAGTAGAAAAGTTAAAGTTGAAAGATGGAAACAGAAGTTCAAATCTGTAAAACATATAAGTGATACGTTTTCATGAGATACGAAGAATGAGTAGTGTATTGATTTGTAAGAAGTTGAAAGTTAGTTAAAAGCCAAAAGCGAGAAATGTGATTATAAAAAATAATTGCAACTCAACTTTATTTAGAGAGAACATAAAAAAAGACAGCCATAAAGTGTGAAAAACTTCCGAGTAACACAAAAATATGAAAAATGGCATGGTTGTATTTTATTTTTTTGATACTGAATAATAAGGCCCCTATGGTGTAGAATAGTCCCCCAGCCAATAACCAAATCAATCCTTTTGAAGGGAAATTTTCCACTAGTGGTTTTATAGCGAAATGATAACCCAGCCCATCAAAACATAGGTAATGGTTGAAATTTTATCGTATTTACCAATAAAAAATAGTTTAAAAATAATTCCGGCGAAAGCCAAGGTCCAAGACACACCAAAAATAGTCCAACCAACCCAACCTTTTAATATGATTAAAGCAAAAGGTGTGTAAGTACCCGCTATTAAAACATAAATTGCCGCGTGGTCAAGAATATTTAATTTGGCCCTTAACTTCGGACTTTGGGAATAATGATATGCCGTTGAAGCAGCATACAATACAACCATACTTGCTCCAAAAATTGCAAAACTTGTGATGTGTTTTGCTGTACCGTGTTTTGCTGCAGAATACACCAAGAGAACCAAGGCAATGACACTTAATATCAAACCGATTAAATGTGAAATCACATTGATTCTTTCTTCTTTAGGTTCATAATATGTTATTTTTTCTGACATGAATTCAATTCATTTTTTATGCTTTGTTAATTACAAAGATAAAACCAAAAAGGGCAAGAAAAAATTTCTATAAAACTAATTAACCGCCTTATATCATTATTTTCATTTAAAATGAATTTCATATTTATTTTATTTAAATTTATTGATTATTAACAATTTAAACTTTAAGTATGGGATTTTTATATTTTATTATTATTGGAGCTCTTGCAGGTTGGCTTGCCGGAAAAATTATGAAAGGCGGTGGCTTTGGATTTCTAATTAATATGGTTCTTGGTATTATTGGTGGTGCCGTTGGTGGTTGGCTATTTGGTATGCTCGGTATGAGTGCTGGTGGAGGGATGACAGGTTCTTTAATTACCTCAACGGTTGGTGCTGTAGCGGTATTATTTATTGCAGGTCTTTTTAATAAGTAATTGTATTTCAAATAAATATTAAAGTGACTTTTGTCGCTTTTTTATTTTAGGTTACTTTTGCTGAAAATTTAGTTATAATGTCAAGAATACTTACAGGTGTACAAAGTACCGGAACACCACATTTAGGTAATTTGCTAGGAGCCATTATTCCGGCTATAGAAATGTCGAAAGAAGCAGGTGGTGAATCATTTTTATTTATTGCCGATATGCATTCACTTACGCAAATAAAGGATGCAACAACCTTAAAACAAAACACATATAGTACAGCTGCTACTTGGTTGGCATTTGGTTTAGACCTTAAAAAAATGGTATTTTATAGGCAAAGTGATGTGCCTCAGGTTACAGAATTAGCCTGGTATTTAAGTTGTTTTTATCCGTTTCAACGATTGACTTTAGCGCATAGTTTTAAAGATAAATCCGATCGATTAGAGGATGTTAATTCAGGATTATTTACTTACCCAATGCTCATGGCGGCCGATATTTTGTTGTATGATGCAGATGTAGTTCCTGTGGGTAAAGATCAATTACAGCATTTAGAAATGAGTAGAGATGTTGCCAATCGATTTAACCACCAAATGGGAGATACTTTAATTCCGCCACAAGCAAAAATTCAGGAAGGCACTATGTATGTACCTGGAACCGACGGGGAAAAAATGAGTAAATCAAAAGGGAATATTATTGATATATTTTTAACTGATAAAAAGTTACGCAAACAAATCATGAAAATTAAGACGGATTCTACAGCTCTTGAAGCACCTAAGAATCCAGATACTTGTAATTTATTTGCGCTCTATCAATTGGTTGCTAACAAAGAACAAATTGAAGCGTTAAGAGAAAAATATTTGGCGGGTAATTATGGTTACGGTCATGCCAAGCAAGAATTTTTTGAATTGCTTATTTCAAAATATGCAAAAGAACGTGAATCGTACAATTACTATATAAATAATTTACCTGAAATTGATAAAGCACTTGCAATTGGTGCAAAAAAGGCGCAACAAGTGGCCAATGAAGTATTGGATAGGGTTAGAACTAAGTTGGGGTATAGGTAGTTATGAATTATGAATTTTGAGTTAAGGGTTAAGAGTTATAAATTTTGTTTCAGATTTGTTGTTAGGTGCTTGTTGTCTATAATTTTATTTTTGTTATTTGTACGACCCTGATCGTTAGTCAAAATTCCTTGTTATCAGATTAAAACGAATCTCGAACAAGGATTAACAAATGCTATTTTTTTAAGTTTACAATAATATGAACTAGTAAAATTAATATGTTTTAAATCTAAGGTGAACAACTCTAAACTCTAAACTCATAATTCAAAATTACTATGGTGCCAGATCGGGTTGATCTTATTTAATATTAGAGTTTTCTTTTAAATTTTTTGAAACATTTTTTTTCACCTGTTAATACTGACAGATCATCTATAAAATTTGCAGCAATTTTTCTCTTATACACTATTAAAATATAATAATCTGCTTTTAGGCTTTTATTGTTTTTAAAAATTAATTCGATATATAGCTTGGGCTGTTTATTTAGTTTAATATCTTTATTTGACTTTAAATTAAATAAGTATTCTGATTTTTTAATACTATATATAGTATCTAATAAATTAGACTTCTCTGTATTATACTGATATAGGTTGACTCTTTTTTTGTTAATTTATCTCGTTCA
>CAYPHN010000230.1:0-5866 GCA_964410265.1 uncultured Flavobacteriaceae bacterium
AACTTTTTTGTTAAAAAATCAAGATCATTAGATTTATTATAAGCCTCTGTATACTAATCACCAGCCAATACAAGAGCGTCTAAGGCCTGAAAAGGAGCTACTACTTGGTTTAAATTATTTTCTTTGTAAGATGAAGAATTAAAAGTTTGTGTTATAAAAGCAAAAAACTTTTCTTTTTGATCCTTTTTCTTGGCTAGTTGAGCCAAATAATAATAATTTTCGGCAGTAACATCATTTTTATATCCAAACACATTAATATTTTGATTTAAAGCACTTAACAATAATTTTTCTACTTCAATTAACTTGATATTTTGGTCTAAATATAGTTTGCTTAACTGTATTTTTGCATTGGCTAAATATTGTGGACTCTTTATTTTCTCACCAATCCCTATCGCCTTTTTAAAAAGACCTTCTGCCTCTATAAATTGCTTGTCTTTAATTAATACTGTGGCTAATTTATAATTACTTTCACAAGTCCATTTATGATACTTACCATAGGTTTCTTGTCTAATTTTTAAGCTTTTTCTAAGTAGGCTAATCGCTTCTTTGTATTTCTTTTTAGAAACCAATATGTTGGCATAAGAGTTGTAAACAAAAGTCATGTTTGGGTTAAATTCACCATATGACCTCAAACCAACATCCATAGCTTTTTCTGAGTATTCTTCAGCTTTGTTAATCTCTTTTTTGTAAAAATACAAATGTGCTATACCGACGTATATATCCGAAAGAAATGATTTGGTTTCTTTACTTTTTAACAAGTAATACTCGGCATCTAAATAAAATTTTAATGCCTTCTCTGTTTGTGCTAGATCTTCATATAGTATACCTAAATTAAAAGCTGAAACAGCAAGTTTTTCGTGTGAAGTATTAATTTTCTTCTTAAGCGTATAAGATTTTTCATAATACACTTTGGTACTGTCATAATTAGATAAAAAATAATAAGCTATACCAATGAGGTTATAACTGTATGCTATACCCGATGAATCTTTTAATTGAATACCCAATCGTAGTGATTGTTTTGAAGTATTTATTGACTGTTTGTATTTTCCAAGTTTTTGTTCAATACCAGCTTTGGTTTGGTAAGAAGACGCTATAAATTTTGAACTTTTATGACCATCCAATTTTATAATTAATTCGTTAATTAAATCATAGGCCTGAGTAAAGGAACCATTTCTTTCTAAAACCCGTGCTTTATCGTTAATATCATATACATAAGCTCTATCTATTTTTTGAGAAAAAATAAATAAAGGAAATATCAAAATAAAAATTTTAATGATATTTTTGGTTGGTTTGGTCACAATGCTAAATTAATTGTTTTTAATTTAGAATATACATTTTATAAAAAATTCTCAATAAACCCTTAACCCTATATTTTTACTTGGTTAGACCCAATAAACCAGAGTATAATAAAATTTATTTGTTATGTTTTTTGGCAACTTCTTCTAATTCTGTATACCAACTTTCGCTAAATTTTCTTATTAATGCTTGTTTTACAAATTTATATACTGGCACTTGTAGTTCTTTTCCTAGGGAACAAGCATCATCACAAATATGCCAATTGTGATAATTTACAGCTGAAAATTCAGTATATTTTTGAATTCTAACAGGGTATAAATGACAAGAAACAGGTTTTTTAAAAGTAATTTCACCTTGATTATACGCTTCTTCTATTGCACAAAGTGCTATTTTATTTTTGTCAAAAATTACAAAGGCGCAATCTGTTCCGTTAATTAAAGGCGTTTCATGTTCACCAAATTCATTGGTAGTGTAAATTCCCTGACTTTCAATAGCGTCAATTCCTTCTTTTCTTAAATAGGGTTTAACTATTGGGTATATTTCTTCCAATATTTTTAACTCATTTTTTTCTAAAGGTGCTCCAGCATCACCATCTACGCAGCAAGCACCTTTGCAATGTGCTAAATTACATACAAAATCTTTGTTAAAAATATCTTCTGATACTATAGTTTTTCCTAATTGAAACATTTTTTTAATTGAAAGTATTTTGCAAAAGTACACCTTTTACATATTCCTTAAATCAACTATATTTGTTTTAATAAGAGTTAACGAAGTTTCAAAATGGAATTTAGCTGTGGCTCACGATTCGGTAACCCAATAAAAGAAATATTACTGAGCTAAAGGATATCCTTCCTTGTTTAATTGGAGTACTTTCTCAATCATTTTATCTTGTTTGTTAATAATTTGATAGTATGCATTGATGTCGAATATTTGTTGCGCAAACAGGGCTTTTAAATATTTTTTCAAATTACTAGATTCATGATCATTCAACTCCTGAAAATCACTAGGCAAAGATTTTATATAAGTATTGAATATTTCATTGTCATTGTCAAATGATTTAGCAAAACCTTCTAAAACCCAATCTTTGAATTTATTTCTATTTTTATCGGTATAATCAAAAACAAAATTGTTTAGTTTGCGATAATGTATGTTGTCAAAATATACCGTGGTATCGACAGCCACAAATACATCAGGAATAATACCGCCACCGCCATAAACTATTTTTCCTTTGGGAGTAGTAAACTTCAAAGAGTCAATTACTTTAATACTATCGGCATTCATAAGTTCACCATCATCATATCTTTTTTCAAAATCACTAAAGTAACTTTTATTTCCATTATGGTCATAAGGTTTTTGAATAGACCTTCCGGTAGGGGTATAATACCTTGACACGGTTAATCTTACTGCTGAACCATCGCCCAAATCCATTTCTTGCTGAACCAATCCTTTTCCAAAAGACCGTCTACCAACAATGGTACCTTTGTCGTTGTCTTGTAGCGCACCGGCAACAATTTCACTTGCCGAAGCAGATGAGCCATTGATCAATACAAAAACATGGCCGTTTTCGAAAGCCCCTTTTATTGTTGCAAATGTTTTGTCAATTTTATTCTTTTTATTTTTAGTAAAAACAATAAGTTTTCCGTCTTCTAAAAATTCATCAATTATTTTTGTGGCTACCTGCATATAGCCTCCTGGATTATGGCGTAAGTCTAGAATTAATTTTTTCATGCCATTATCAATGAGGTCTGTTAAAGCCAATTTAAATTCATCATAAGTAGTTGCTGCAAACTTGTTGATTTTAATATATCCTAAATCTTTATCAATCATATAATGTGCATCAACACTAGCTATTGGAACCTCGCCTCGAGTAATGGTAAAAGGAATATTTTTATTTTCAGATCTTCTAAAAACGGTTAAGTTTACCGATGTATTTGGTTTACCTTTTAAGGTTTTTATAACATAACTATTCTTAATATTTTTTCCGTATAAAGTATCATTATTTGCCACTAATATTCTATCACCTGCTAAGATTCCCGCTTTTTTACTTGGACCTTTATCCAATACCTTAACCACGGTCAATGAATCTTTATACATCCTAAATTGAATGCCAATACCTACAAATTTTCCATTCATAGATTCTGCGATACTTTCGTGTTCACTTGCTGGAATATAAACAGAATGCGGATCTAATTTGCTAAGCATGTTTTTAATGGTTCCGTCAAGTAAACTATCGGTATCAACTTCATCCACATATTCGTACTGAATATAATTGATCAAACGTTTTATTTTCTTTTCTTGGGGTGTTCCTCCAAAAAAGGTCATGGTATTTTTTTGATAATTTAATGAACTACCTAAAAAAACACCAAATGCAATGGCAATTGCAATAATTAAGGGAAGATATATTTTGTTTTTATTTTTCATCAATGGATAAAAATATTGTTTCAATTTTTGCTTTTTTCAAAAAATCAAGACCGGAATTATCTTTATATCCATTGGCGTAAACCAATCTTTTAATTCCAGCTTGATGAATGAGTTTACTACATTCTTTACAAGGAGATAAAGTAATGTACAATGTTGCTCCGTTACAAGCCTGAGTTGAAGAAGCAACTTTTAATATGGCATTGGCTTCTGCATGTAAAACATGCCATTTTGTGTTTCCTTCATCATCTTCACAACCATTGTCAAATCCGGTTGGAGTACCGTTATAGCCATCAGAAATTATCATTTTATCTTTTACAATAAGAGCGCCTACTTGTTTTCTTTTGCAATGAGAAAGTTTTGACCATTCATTAGCCATTCTTAAATAAGCAAGATCATATTTTAATTGTTTTTTGTTTGACATTTAATATTTTTTAGGCAACAATCCATTCCGTATAAGCGAAAGTAGTTAACTTTTAAGAAGTTGCTGTTAAAAATTTACCAAAATTTTCTTTCGATTAACATGGGTATTACAATTCCAATTATTACCGATGATATTACCAATACCCAATCTCTTTTTGACCGTTTTAAAATAGTTAAGACAAAGAAATTTAAAATTAAAATGAATATCACAATGATAAGTTGGGAAATTTCTATACCCATTGCAAACTCTATTAAAGGTAATAAATTATCTTCATTACCATCTATTAACATTTTAAAGTAACTTGAAAATCCAAACCCGTGAATCAATCCAAATACCAAAGCAAATATAGCTATTATTCCAATACCTTTGAGTGGTTTTTTAATCGCATTAATATTGTAAGCAGCTGTAATTGCGATGGTTAATGGAATTAAAAATTCAATTATGTTCATCTTTATATAAATAACATTAAACGCAGATAATGCCAATGAAATGGTATGACCAAGGGTAAATGCAGTGATTAACCAAATTATTTTTTTCCAATCTTTAAAACTATAAAATACAGTAAGAACAATTAAAAATAAAATGTGGTCATAGGCCTTCCAGTCTAATACATGGTTCAAACCCAGATCAAAGTAAAGCTTAAAATTCTCCATAAAATTAATACTTAAATTTTTTAAATAAATCCCATAAAACGATACCACAACTTACCGAGATATTTAAAGAATGCTTGGTTCCAAATTGTGGAATTTCTAAACAATAATCAGATTCTGTAACTACTTCTTGTTGAACTCCTTTTACTTCATTACCCATAACAATAGCATATTTTTGATTTTTTTCTATATTAAAATCTTGTAATTTGGTACTGTGATCGGCCTGTTCAATGCTCGCAATTTTTATTTTTGAATCTTTTAATTTTTTGATTAATTGCAAAGTATCCTTTGCGTACTCCCAGCTTACAGATTCAGTTGCACCCAAGGCTGTTTTATGTATTTCTTTATGTGGTGGTGTAGCTGTAATACCACATAGATATATTTTCTCGATCAAAAAGGCATCACTTGTTCTAAAAACAGAGCCGATATTGTTTAGGCTTCTTATATTATCTAAAATTACGATCAGCGGAATTTTATCTGTTTTTTTGAATGCCTCAACATGTAATCTTCCTAATTCGCTATTTTTTAATTTTCGCATTTTAATCCTTTTCAATCCATTGCAAATTAAAGAAGAAAAAAGGAAAGACACTTATTATTTTCTATAAATACTCCTTGGGTAATCTAAAATATTAATTTTTTTATTTTGTAACTCATTTAAGGCATTATTTGCTATCCAATGTGCTGATTTAGAGTCTTGATTTAAAATTAAATTAGCGGTTACAATAGCCTTTTTTTGCAAATCGATATTTCGTTTGCCAATTTGACGTAGAGCCCAGTTTATTGCTTTTTTCACATAAATTCTATCGTCGTTGGTATGTTGTATTAAAAATGGGAAAAATTGTTCAAATACTTCGTTACTAGCCTCCTTATCTGCAAAACCATAAGTTGCCATAAGTACAAACCCCGCGCGCTTTTCAAATTCTTTTTTTCTTTGACTCCAAGACAAAGCTTTTTTTATTGCCAAGGGATGGTATTTAAATAACTGCATACAAAATGAATCACAAATTTCCCAAGTATTAAAAAAATTAGCCATCCCCCGTTTTTTTTTAGTTGAACGATAAATTAAGTTGTCTACTTA
>CAYPHN010000231.1:0-5790 GCA_964410265.1 uncultured Flavobacteriaceae bacterium
GATAAAGATTTTATTGTATCTGCAGCTTGTTCTGCAGTAATATCTCGTTGCTGACTTGCAAACATCTCATAACCAACCATGAATTTTTTTAATGTTGCTGATCTTAATAATGGTGGATAAAAAGACATGTGGAAATGCCATTCCAGATGCTTTTCTCCATCTGTAGGGGCTTGATGAATTCCCATGGAATAAGGAAAAGAGATAGAAAAAATATTATCAAGTTTTATTGTTGTTGTTTTAATAATTTCTGCAAATGAAATTTTTTGTTTTACATTTAATTCGCCTAAATGTGCAATTTTCTTCTTTGGTAAAATCATAGTTTCATAAGGCCAAATAGCCCAATAAGGAATCAAAGAAACAAAGAATTCATTTTCAATGAGAACTCGCTCATCTAATTCCAATTCTTGTTGCACATAATCTTCCAATAGGCTTCTTTTATTTTTATCCCAATACTTTTTGAGATTTACATGTTTCTTTATAACTTCATGAGGTATGGAGCGTTGTGACCATATTTGACCATGAGGGTGTGGGTTACTACATCCCATAATATCTCCTTTATTTTCAAATATTTGAACATAGTTTATACCGTCAATACTTCCTAACTCTTTATATTCTTTTTGCCATAATGAAATTACACTTACAATAGCTTCAACACTCATTAAAGGTAATGTTAAGGAGTGACCTGGAGAAAAACACACTACTTTACAAATACCTGATTCTGATTCAGCTTTTAACAATCCGTTAAAAAATTGTTTATAGGTGATATCTTTTATAAGAGCAGGGAAATCATTTATAAATGAATAAGGTTTTTTATATTTGGGATTAACTTCGCCATTTGACCTCTTATTTCCAGGGCATAAATAACAAGATTCATCATATTGGGGTTGTTCATCATCTAAATTAACCTTTTCAACTTTACCTTGCCAAGGTCGTTTTGTTCTATGAGGAGATACCAATACCCATTCGCCTGTTATTATGTTATATCTCCTATGTGGTTTTGAATTAAAATTCTTACTCATTCTTACTATTCTATAATTGAGGTCCCACCTCTTGGGAATGCCTCAATAGTATCTAACTTAATATTAAATTTTTCAAAATATGTTTTTGATACTTTTTCAACAAAATCAGAAATTGCATCTTCATGAATAATATTTATGCTACAGCCTCCAAACCCTCCTCCCATCATTCTTGCACCTATTACAGCATCGAAATCTTTTGAATATTCAACTAAAAAATCTAATTCTGCACAACTAACCTCATATTCATTAGATAAGCCTATATGAGTAGCATACATTAACTTTCCAAAATTTTTTAGTTTATTCTTTTTTAATTCCTCTACCGCATCCAAAACTCTTGTTTTTTCTTCAATAACATATTTGCATCTTCTATAAATATTTTCAGATAAAATAGATTCAAATTCTGCCAACATACTTTCATCAACATCTCTTAATGAGTTTACTTTGGTATACTTTTCACGAATAATGTTCACTCCTTTTTCACACTCTTTACGCCGTGTATTATATTCACTTGATGCTAAACTGTGTGACACGTTAGTATTCAACAACAATATTTTATATGGTTTAATTTTTAAAGGGATATATTCATGGGTTAAAGACCGGCAATCCAATAGGATTACCTTATCTTTTTTACTCATAACAGAAGCATATTGATCCATAATTCCACACATGGTACCCGTAAAATTATTTTCTGCTCTTTGTGCTAATTTAACCAAGGTAAGTTTATCAAGGTTTAAATCAAACAATTCGTTTAAACCAAAAGCCAATCCACATTCTAAAGCAGCAGAACTACTAATACCAGAACCGATAGGTATATCGCTAGAAAGCACACAATCAAAACCTTTTATTTTATTTGTTAATTGTTGCATTTCATAAATAACTCCTAAAATATAATTTTCCCAAGCTACATCACTAATTTTAATGTTTTCTAAATGTATAGAAAAGTTCTTATCATAATTTACACTATAAATATTGCATACATTATCAGTTTTATTTTTCCTTAATTTAAAGGTAATATTTCTATCAATCGCTGTTGGTAATACAAAACCATTATTGTAATCTGTATGCTCACCAATAAAATTAATCCTACCTGGAGATTGTATTGTTAAATGGGGAATAAAATTATTTATATCAATCATATTTTCTATTTCAATGCAAGCATTTTATTTACCTATTTGTACAACAAACCAACCCAAAAGAACTAAGCCAATCACAAACAACCATGCAAGTAGAAAACCAGCCCAATCTTCTTTGTATCTTTGCCTAAAATTAACCCATCTTGAAGCCTTAAACCAACCTGGTAAATCTACAAGAATTAAGGCTTGTCCGTAACTTCCAGCATCTTTAGATTTATCTCCATCTGGCCGATCATCATTAGATAAATAATCTAAGCGCCCAAAGAATCGATTAATCGCCTCAACAGGTTCTGGAGTAGTCAACTTACTCACTACAATAAGTGCAACAAAACCTGAAAGCATAGCCCAACCAAAAGGTGCTGGTTTCCATTTATAGATTAACATTAATGTATCTTGAGCCATATAATTAATGCTATAATAGATTATAAAGGCTATAATTACTGATGCTAGTGCTCCGTAGCGATTGGCACCTTTCCAAAGCATTCCACCAAAGATCATAATACCCATAAATGCTGCTATTGATTCTGTAAAGAGGAATGCTGATAGTACATTTTTAATGGTCATTGCAAATCCTACACTTAATAAGGTCAGTAATAAACCTGCTAACCTTCCCGTATTAACGGAATCTTTATCAGTAATATTGGGCTTAAAATATGGTTTGTATATATCTTTTACAAATAAAGCTCCAAGGTTAACCATAAAGTTAGAACAAGAAGACATATTTGCTGCCAATAAACAAGCAATCATTAAACCTACTAATCCTGGAGCCAATAATGTTCTTGTAGCATAACCAAAAGCATGTTCTGGATCATCTAATTCTATACCCCTATGAATAACTAGCGCTGCTACAATAAGACCTGTTAATGCCCATCCAAGGGTTACAAATCGTTTTATAAAATTACCATAAGTTTGACCAACTCTACAAGATCGCTCACTGTTTCCGGTTGCAAAAAGGGACATCATATGTGGTTGTGCCGTGATGCCAATTATACCATTAAGTGCCAGCATAGTGAGGGTAAACCATCCTAAGCCTAAATCTGCACTAAAAAGGTGGAAAAAATTCTCTGGCAGACTTTCTCTCATAGCTGTAAACCCTCCAACTTCTTTTAATCCACTAGGAATTAACATAAATGATAAGACAATAATTAATATTCCCTGAATAAATTCTGTATGAGCGGCAGCTACCAAACCTCCAAAATAACTATAAACTATAAAGGCAACAGTCATTAGAACCACTACCATGTTTGAAGAAACAGCTCCATCTGTAGCAACTGAAATTACTTTGGCTGCTCCTTGTAACATAGCACCCATAATAAACACGAAAAAGGCAATGGCGAATATGGTATAAACCAGCCTTACTGTTTTACCATAACGATCACCAACCATTTCAGCCACCGTTGTACGATCACTCCTTCTATACCATGGTGCAATAAGCCAATAGAATGGAGTAATCAATAAATTTTTCCATTGGTACCATATAGTAGCAAATCCACCACTAAATGAGGCTCCTGCCTGTGCTACGGGCATTTCTGCATGTGTACCCGTACCAAAGGCTTGTCCCATCATTGTCCACCATTTAAAGGATTTTCCTCCTCTAAAATATTGATCACTTGATTTTGTTTTTCTTGCAACCCAAAGTCCATAGGCTGTGATTCCTACAAAGTAAGCTATAAGTACTGTTAGGTCGAGATTAGTCATCAGGTTAATTAATTTTTTATTCTATTTGGAATTTTACCAACACGGTTTTTACTTAAGATTTTTTAAAAATTCAAATATATATATATTACTTGTAATTACAAGTGAATAATATTAAAAATAGTTAAATTTATTGGGTTCTTGTGAAACATATAAATATTGAAGCAAACACGCTTTCAATTCTTTAATTTTTGATAGGTAAAATAGTATCAAGAAGCTTGTTTTATAAGTTCTAGACATTATTCTTTTATAAAAATCATTTAAATTCAACTACCTCTGAATCAGAAACCTAGGAGCATTTCGATGGTTTCATACCCAAACAAGCTGGGCGTAAGCTTTGACATAAACGTCAAAAATAAAAATTTGTTATTTAGATCCCTTTTTTGGGGATGACATTTCAGCGGTTACCCCGAGCCAATGTTTCGAGAAATTCTTATAGTTCGTATAATATTTTCTGTACAGGTTTCAATTAAAGCACTAGCTTCTAACAATGCCATTTCTAATTTCATAGGTTTATTTATTATTAAAAAAACAGAATGAATACCAATTTCATAAAGCTGATCAATATCTTTTCCAATTTTTCCTGTAATAGCAATTACAGGAATATTATTATTTTTAGCAAGTCTCGCTATTCCAGATATTGTTTTACCTTGAAGCGTTTGCGCATCAATATTTCCTTCCCCTGTAATTATTAAATCTACATGTTTAATATATTTTTCAACTTCAAAATATTCTAATACCAAATCTATACCGTTTACCAAATTTGCGTTAAAAAAGGCTAATAATGCTGCCCCTAATCCTCCAGCTGCACCAGTTCCATTGATTTTTTCAACTTCAAAACCATAAACATTTCTAATAACAGATGCATAATTTTTTAGATTTTTATCCAATTGTTTTAATTGATTAGGTGTTCCTCCTTTTTGAGTTCCATAAACAAATGAAGCTCCATTTGGACCTGTTAAAGGGTTGGTAACATCGCAAGCAACTGTAAAATGACAATTAGAAATTCTCTTGTCAAAATTTGTTAGATTAATTGTATGAAGTTGGTCTAAAGCTCCACCACCCATGCCAATTTCATCATTATTCTTATTTAAAAACTCCCCTCCTAAAGCCCTTATCATTCCCATACCACCATCATTTGTAGCACTACCTCCAATACCTATAATAAATTGTGTACATCCTCGATCTAAAGCATTTGCAATTAATTGCCCTGTACCGAAGGATGAAGTAATCATTGGGTTTTTTTCATTTTTATTCAATAATTCTAAACCAGATGCAGTAGCCATTTCAATAACCGCAGTGTTTCCGTCTTTTAAAACTCCATATTTTGCTTGAATATCTCTTAAAAGAGGGTCTTTTACTATTATCTTAATTTGATTACCACCAAGACCATTAATTAAGGTATCCAATAAGCCTTCTCCTCCATCAGAAATTGGAATTTGAGTTATGCTTGCCTGAGGTAAAACATTTAATATTCCCTTTGTGATAGAATTTGCTACCTGGATTGCGGATAAACTTTCTTTAAAAGAGTCTGGTGCTACTAATATTTTCATCCTTTAGAAACAATTTTTAATTAACTAATCTACATCTAATAATTCTAGGGCTACTTCTTCAATCATTTCGTGCCCTCCTTCAAAAATAATTAGAGAGATATTTTTATAACTTCGTTCAAATATTACCTTTCTAATACCTATCATTTTGTTGATATTTACTGGGTAGGTTCGCATACTTACTAAATTTAACATTTCTTTTTCAGAAACAAACAACTCTTTTAATGCACCAAAATCTCCAATAACTTTATTAAAAAATCGGATAGATTGAGATATAGGAACCGAACCAGTATAGCCATCATGAATACCAGCATAAATTACCAAACGACTATCTTTTCTTTTCATGACTATCGGATTCCTTGCATAATGACTAAATATTCAGTATCTTACTAA
>CAYPHN010000232.1:0-5746 GCA_964410265.1 uncultured Flavobacteriaceae bacterium
AGAACAAAATAACTTCGTGAAATTTCCCGAACACCTATTTGGTTTGAGTATAGCAATAAAAAAAAGCCCTTTTAAAAAGGGCTTTTTATCTATTTTAAGGATAAAATTAATATCCAGGATTTTGAACTAAATTAGGATTAGATAGTATAGCGTTTGATGGAATTGGATATAAGTTTCTATTCTCATCACCTATAGAACCAGAATCTTTAAAATCCCAATCTTTTGTGAATTGACCAAATCGAATTAAGTCTGTTCTTCTTACAAATTCCATATATAATTCTCTACCTCTTTCTTCCAAAAGGTCACTTTCAGAAACACTTGGCAATGGAGCTGCTCCTCTTATGACTCTTAGTTCATTAACCATAGCTGAAGGATCACCACCACTTCTCATCATAGCTTCTGCTTTCATTAAATGGGCATCTGCATATCTGAATATAACTTGATGGCCAGCAAAGGCACCATTTACAGGGTGATATTTTATCATACGAATTCCAGTTTGTTCATCATTACCAACCAAACCAGGAAGCTCTTTTTTAAATACCAAAGGAGCACCAGGTCTATCATTCAATGGAGTTCCATTAACATCATATTGTTGCCCTATCAAAAATCCATAACCTATACCTAAATTACTAGCATCAGCAGTAAGATTATCTGGTACAAATCCTCTTCGTTCTTCTTGACCATCACCAACATAGTTTGAATTTGGATCTCCTTCAAAAAGGTCATAAAACTCGGCTAAGGTGGTAAAACCATTCCATCCACCACCGGTATTGTCTGGAGAAATTTGATTGTAATGTAAGCCATTCCATATTCTATTACCCGTAGAACTATTTGTAAACCAAATGGTTTCATTATCAACAGCCTCTGTAAAAAGGTCGAAATAACCTGCTTGTAGCCCAAAACCATCATTGGCAATAGCATCTACTGCTGCAATTACTTCAGCCATATCACCAGAATCAGCAGAACCAGTTCCTTTATAAATATGTGCATTTAAAAGTAATCTTGCCTTTAAAAAATTAGCAGAGGCTTTTGAAGCAACTCCAGTTTCAGAACTAGGGCCTGTAACCGGTAAATTAGATATTGCATCATTTAAGTCTTGTAAAATAAAATCATAAGCTTCAGTGCTACTAAACACAACTGGATCAATTTCTGGCCCTTCATCAGGTTGTCTAAATGGAACTACTCCATATGTATCCATAATAATCCACATGCTATACGCTCTAATGAATTTTGCTTCTGCCTCTTGTGCAGGAGTTGGATTACTTCTGCTATCAAGTATCTCGGTAGCCAAAAAAGTGTTTTGATTGAATTGGTTCCATACAGTAAATACAAATGTATGAGGTGGGGTCCATGTATGTGCATGTAAAGTTCTCCAAAGACCATTATCACCCCAGTCAGTACCTCTTGTAGGTACTAAAATTTCGTCTGTAGAAACCTCTGCCATTGCGTAATAGTTAGCTTGATCTTCTAACTGACCTCTTAAAGCATTATATAAATTTGTTATTGATGATTCTACATTTTCAACACCATTAAATTCATCTGTTGAAATTGTGAAGATAGAATCAGTTTCTTTAATCTCCAAATTAGTACATGAGATCATAAATAGAATTGACATCAATGTCAATAAACCTATTTCTTTTATTTGTTTTTTAATCATAATTTTCATGACTTTTTATTTTTTTAAAATGTTACATTTAAGCCAAGGGTAAATACTCTTGGTCTAGGATAAGACGTATAATCTATACCAGCTGTTGGTAAATTATTCAACAGAGCTGAATTGCCTGGATTTGTACTCAATTCAGGATCCAAACCTGTGTAATCTGTGATTAAAAACAAGTTTTGTCCTGTTAAATAAAATCGTAAAGAATTTAAAAAACTATCCTCACCTATTGGTACAGTATATCCGATAGTAGCATTTTGTAAACGAACAAAATCACCTTTTTCTAAAAATCTTGTTGATACTGCAGCTTCTGCATTACCTGCCTCTCCACTGGTTAATACATTGGGTGTAACATTACGCGCATTGGCAATTGCTCCTGCGGTAAAAAAGGCATTCGCTGTATTATTATATATATAAAATCCGGATTGTCCAGTTAAAAATGCTGAAAAATCCCAGTTTTTATAAGTAAGGTTTGTTGAAAGACCAAAATTAGTAGTAGGCAAAGCACTTTTGCCTACAAATGTTTGGTTGTCACCAATTGGTTGACCATTGGCATCAAAGCCCTCAAACTCTCTTAAGAAATAGGAGAATAATGGTTGGTTTTCTGCCAAAATTTGCGAAAATGCTTGTGATAACCCTTGTCCGTTAATAGTACCAGCTGGAATTTCCCCTCCGAAATCTTGCAATTCATTTTCATTATATGCAATATTAAATCCTGCGCTCCAAGTAAAATCATCCGTTTGAAAAAAGTCATAATTAATGGAAAATTCAACACCTTGATTCAATACAACACCATCTAAATTTACAAAGAAAAAAGGTTGCGGTGAAGGTTGTGGGGCTTCAATACGTAACAAAATATCCTGTGTTTCTGATCTGTATAAATCAAAACTACCGGTCAATCTATCATTATTCAATCCAAAATCAATACCAAATCCAATTGACGTTGTTTCCTCCCATTTTAGAGCTGAGTTTGCAAATGCAACAACTTCAAGCCCAGGAGTATTAATATCTCCACCACCAGTAATATCAGGAGCTGCATATCGTTCTCTACGAACAAAATTACCATGTCCTAAGCCATCTTGATTACCAGTTATACCCCAACTTAATCTTGCTTTTAAAAGGGAAAAAGCATCTCCAATAAAATCTTCTTCATTTATTTTCCAAGCAAAAGCTGCTGATGGAAATATACCATATTGATTATCACTACCAAAACGAGTTGATCCATCAATTCTTACAGTACCAGTAAATAAATATTTATTGGCGATGGTATAATTTCCTCTTGTGAAGAAAGATTGTATTTCATCGGTAGTATCAAAGAAATCTCCATAAATTGAAGATACAGGCGAAACTCCTGTTGTCGCTAATACATCAGTTACTGGATTTGGAAATAAACGATTGATAAAACCACCATTCGCATCTCTACCATATTGTTGGTAGGAACCAGTAATAGAATTTTGTACTGAAGCAGAAGTTGTTCTAAGATCACGTGCCATATCGTTCATATTGTTGGTATTATAACCCCATCCTTGAACATTTCGCCCACTTCTTCGGAAATCTTGAAAAGAATAACCAGCAAGTAAATTTAATTTAGAATTATCAAATTCTTTATCCCAAGTAAGGGTAATCTCCAGTAATTTACTTTCAGCATCCAAATCAGATAATGTAGCATAACCATTTCCAAAAATGCCATCACCGGCATTTCTTGCCAAACCAGATGATTGAACTTCTCTTGTTGATTTTGACTTATCATAACCTAAAGTGATTTTAGCATTTAAATCTGAAGTTAAATCATAATCAGCAGAAAAATTAAGTAATATTCTATCTGTATCAGAAGTATTTTTTATATATGCTAGCATATTTGCAGGACTTCTTTGACCTCCTGAATCAAAATCAGGATCACTAGGCCAAGTTGGGTTGGCAGAATATGCAGAGCCTAAAAGGTCACCTTGAAAACCAGCATTACCACTTATCGCAGGTAATTCGTCATCAACATTTGATATGGTTGACTGTAAATTTAATTTTAATTTGTCATCAAAAAAGCGATGCGATAAATTCAATCTACCTGAAATTCTCTGTAAAGAAGAATTTTCTAGTATTCCTTGCAGGTCTTGATAACCAACGGTTGCTCTTACTGATCCATTATCATAAGCTCTTGAATATGCTAAATTTTGATTGTGTGAAAAAGAAGTTCTTGTAACAACATCTTGCCAATCGGTATTAGCACCAAAATCTTGAGCAGCAGCATTGCCACCAAATTGAGTTACTGCATTTAAAAAGTCTTCCGTACCTAATAAATCATATTCGTTTGCAGGAGATGATGAACTCATTGAAGAACTAAATTCAAATTGACCACCTTGGCCTCTTCCTTTTTTAGTTGTTACAATAACCACACCATTTGCTCCTCTTGAACCATAAATTGCTGTAGCAGATGCATCTTTTAAAATACTTATGCTTTCAATATCGCTCGGATTAAGGAAACTAAGAGGATTTACCGCTGAGCTAGAGCCAAATCCGGTATCTCCACTTTCAGCGGATGTATTTTCACCAGAAAGAGGAACTCCATCAACAACATATAAAGGATTGTTATTGGATCGTACAGAATTAGTACCACGAATACGAATCGCTATTCCGGCTCCAGGTTCACCACTTGATTGCGTAATTTGAACCCCTGCAACTTTTCCTTGAATAAGTTGTTCAGGTGCGACAATAGCACCTCCGTTAAAATCTTTTGAACTAACAGAAGCAACTGCTCCGGTAGCATCTTTTACCGTAGTTGTACCATAACCAATAACGATAACTTCGTCTAAAGCCTCGGCATCAACTGCTAATTCTACATTAATAGTTGATTGTCCGTTAACAGAAATAGATTGGGTTGTAAAACCAAGAAAGCTAAATTCTAGTACTGCTTCTGAGCCTACATTATCAATGGTGTAATTTCCGTCAAAATCTGTAGAAACCCCATTGGTTGTACCTTTAACAAGGACATTAACTCCAGGTAATGGTCCACCATCACCTGTAACTGTTCCGCTCACTGTTTGAGCAAGTATTACGCTACCGAATAGCATAATACCCAAAAACATAAATTGTTTGAGTAATTTAATTTTCATAATAATAATTAATTTAAGTATAAGTAATAATAAAATTAAAATATTAAAAATCATGAATTATCATATATTCTTAATATAGGGTAATTGAATTGATAATAAAAATTGAATAATGTGTTAAATAAAATTAAAAGTTATCTTAATAATTCATTAAGGTTATAAAAAAATCTTGAATCAACTAACTTCTAATAATTTAGAAGTAATTAGTTGATAACATTATTAGGTCGGTATTTTGCATGTATTAATTTAAATTTATGATTTTCAGAAATTTATTTAATAATTTCATCATATTTATTTAAGAGTAGGCTATAGTTCTGCAATTTACAAACTAGAATGGCTTATAGACTAATACAATTCCGTCAAAAACATATACTATTAGGAATTAGTATGATTCTAATAATTAGAGGTCTAAGATATAATGATTTACTTTAATTCATGATTTATTATGCTACGAAAACGTTTTCGTGTTAATAACTTGCACAACGAAAACGTTTTCGTAGATTAAATTATCTTAATGATTATTTAATAAATATGGGTTTTTAATACAATATTATATTGTAAGCCCTTTTTCAGTTCACTTGGTTCTAAAAAATCTAAATTTCACAAATCGATTCACCCATTATTAAAGACCGTAAATGCCATTGTACTTTACGTCATTGCAGCTATTTATATAGAAAATTGTTCGTTTATTTATGATTTGTATTGAAAAATACATTAATTTAGTTTGATGCCACAAATAAGATTAAAAGACGTAGCAAATATACTAGGCTTATCAAATTCTACGGTTTCTAAAGCCTTAAATGACTCTTTCGAAATAAGTGATGAAACCAAACGAAAAGTACAACATACAGCAAGATTGCTAAATTATACACCAAATCAAGTAGCCGTTAACCTTAGAAAAAAGCATACGAAAACAATAGGTGTAATTATTCCAACTATGGTTCATCATTTTTTTTCTAAAATTATTGATGGTATTATAGAA
>CAYPHN010000233.1:0-5715 GCA_964410265.1 uncultured Flavobacteriaceae bacterium
ACAGGCATGAACGCTGCTCGGCATCGTGTTACCAATTGGACATCTGCTAAAGATAAAATACATGCCATGGAAAAAAATCACGCTACCTTAGAAATTCCTTCTTGGAATATGAATGGTTTAAGCCCCTTGGCAGGAAACAAAAATTCAGTATTCGCAACAACTTTACCAAAATTATTACAACAGGCCGAGTATCATACCATACATGTAGGCAAAGCACATTTTGGAGCTAGAGGAACAATAGGTGCGAATCCGTTAAATTTAGGCTTTGATATAAATATTGGAGGAACTGGTGCAGGGCAACCTGGAAGTTATTTGGGTACCGAAAATTATGGCAATGGACAAAAAAATAAAGAACCTTGGGCAGTTCCTGGAATGGAAACTTATTACGGAAAAGATATTTTTTTAACAGAAGCGCTAACCCAGAAAGCAATAAAGGCTATGGATACTGCTGTAGCTGCCAAAGAATCATTTTTTTTATACATGGCACATTATGCTGTGCATACACCAATTATGGGTGATAAACGATTCTTACAGAAATATCTCGATACAGGTTTAGACACCATAGAAGCTAAATATGCGGCACTTATAGAAGGTGTTGACAAAAGTTTAGGGGATATCATGGATTATTTAAAAGAAAAAAATATCGATAAGAATACCATTATTTTATTTATGTCGGATAATGGAGGTTTGAGTGCCGTTGGTCGCGGAGGAGAAAAACATAGCCATAACAAACCATTATCAAGCGGAAAAGGATCCGTTCGTGAAGGCGGAATTAGAGAGCCTATGATTGTAAAATGGCCGGGCACTGTGAAACCAAATTCTGTTTCGGATACTTATTTAATCATTGAAGATTTTTATCCAACCATATTAGAAATGGCAAACATTTCAAATACAAATCCTGTTCAGAAAGTGGATGGTATTAGTTTTCTTTCACTTTTAAAAGGCCAGAAATTTGAAGGTAGTCTTAATCGGCCTTTGTTTTGGCATTATCCCAACGAATGGGGACCATCAGGACCAGGTATTGGTGCCTCCAGCGCTGTTAGAAAAGGGAATTGGAAATTGATTTACTATCATAATGATGAGCGTATGGAATTGTTTGATCTGAAAAAAGATATAGGCGAAACACAAAATTTAGTAAATTCAAATCCTGAAAAGGTAAAAGAATTGGCCATGGTGCTATCTGATTATTTTGAAGAGGTAGATGCCCAAATGCCAGTCCATAAAGAAACGGGATTAAAAGTAAATTTACCAATAAATGCTTTAAAACAAAAAAAAATGAAATTGTAATTATTGATAGAAGTTAAAGTGCTAAGGAGATAATTGACATGGATTAAATAAATAATACGATACAAATGGATTTAAATTTAAAAGACAAGGTAATCATAGTAACAGGTGGTTCTAAAGGTATAGGTTACGGAATTTGTAAACTGTTGGCCGAAGAAGGTGCCATACCAGTAATTGTAGGTAGAACAGAACTGGATGTATTAGATGCTGTCAAATCCATAAGAGATAAAGGAGGTCAGGGATCTTATGCTTTGGCCGAATTGACGAATCCGGAAGCATGTAAAAATGCTGTAGACCAAATTATAAAAGAATTTGGAAGAATTGACGGTTTGGTAAACAATGCCGGAATGAATGACGGTGTAAGTTTAGAGCATGGTAACTATGATGATTTTATAGCATCTTTGCATAAAACCCTGATACACTATTATTTAATGGCGCATCATGCTTTACCAGAATTAAAAAAGAGCAAAGGCAGTATTTTAAATATAGGTTCTAAAACATCCCTAACTGGTCAGGGCGGAACTTCTGGTTATGCTGCTTCAAATGGTGGAAGAAATGCACTGACACGAGAATGGGCGGTAGAGTTAGCCTCATATAGTATAAGAGTTAATTCTATTATTATTTCTGAATGTTTAACGCCTCAGTATAAAAAATGGATTAAAAAATTTTCCAACCCAGAAGAAGAATTAAAAAAGATAGAGGCCAAAATACCCTTTGAAAATAGAATGACAACCATGGAAGAAATTGCAAATACTGCTGTTTTTTTACTTTCAAATAGATCGAGTCATACTACCGGTCAGTTGGTTTTTGTTGATGGTGGTTACGTTCATTTAGATCGATCCATATAGCATTCGTCGAAAATATTGAATTTAATACAGGAAGGTTTTTATATTGTACTTCAATAAATTGAATCAAAACCACAGTGCGCTAATAATGAAAGAAATTAAAAAAATTCCGGTAGTATCAAAAAAAGTATTTTACCCATTTGTATTGGTAACTACATTATTTGCCCTGTGGGGATTTGCCAATGCAGTAACAGATCCAATGGTAAATGCCTTTAAAAAAGTTTTAGAATTATCAAACACACAAGCCTCTTGGGTACAAATGGCCTTTTACGGAGGTTACTTTTGTATGGCTTTACCAGCCGCCATGTTTATGCGTAAGTATTCTTATAAAGTTGGTGTTTTAATTGGGTTGGGATTATATGCTGGCGGCGCATTGATATTTTATCCAGCGGCAATTACCCAACAATTTGGGTTCTTTTTATTGGGTTTGTATATTTTAACTTTTGGACTGGCATTTTTAGAAACAGCAGCAAACCCATATATCTTAGCAATGGGTGCAAAAGAAACAGCAACACAACGATTAAATTTGGCGCAAGCCGTTAACCCAATTGGGTTAATAGCAGGATTATTGGCGGCTAAATATTTTGTGTATGATAAATTGCAATCCGATGACATTACTGATTTTACTGCGCTTGATGAAGTTAAAAGAGCGGCGATAAGAGTATCCGATTTGGCGGTTATCAGAGATCCATATGTGATTTTAGGTTTGGTCATATTATCTGTTTTTGTATTGTTTTTAGTAAGTAAAATGCCTCAGTCTAAAGAAGAAGGTAAGGTGCCAGGTTTGTTAGATACGTTTAAAACATTATCAAAAAATAAAAAATATGTTTTAGGCGTGTTATCACAAATATTATATGTTGGAGCACAGATCATGACATGGACCTACATTTACCAATATGCCGAAGCAATTGATCTTAAAAATTCAAATGTGGAGGGCTATATAAAAATAGATGTTTTTTCGTACCAGTTGTTAGCTTTTGTGATATTTACTGTCGGTAGAATGGTTGGTACAGGACTTTTACAATTTATAAGTTCAGGTAAATTATTGATGATTTTTGCCTTACTGGCTATGATTGCTGTTTTGGGAACCATATGGATTCCAGGAATAACAGGTCTTTATTTTTTGGTAAGTATCTCTTTCTTTATGTCGTTGATGTTTCCAACAATTTATGGAATAGCTTTAAACGGATTAACCGAAGAACAATCAAAAGTTGGTTCTGCTGGCTTGGTGATGGCCATCGTTGGAGGTGCATTATTACCTATGCTCCAAGGAATGATTATCGATGCTGGAGGAAATGGTGTTTCAGATACAATTATAGCAGGAGTTTCAGAGGTGAATTTTTCATTTATTCTACCTTTACTCTGTTTTGTTTATATTGCCTGGTATGGATTTAAAATTCATAAAAATTATGAGTTAATTTAGAAATAACCTTAAAATGCCAATCTAATGAAAAGACATTGTTTAGCCCTTGATTTGGTTGATAATGAAACATCAATCAATACATATAAAGCATACCATAAAAATATTTGGCCGGAAATTGTTGAAAGTATTTATCGATCAGATATCTTATCCATGGAAATTTATTTGCTTGCAAATCGTCTTTTTATGATTATGGAAGTAAATGAGGATTTTTCCTTTAATAAAAAATCAGAATTGGATGAAAACGATCCAAAAGTTGCCGAATGGGAAAAATTGATGTGGCAATACCAACAAGCACTTCCATTAGCAAAACCTGGTGAAAAATGGATGTTGATGGATAAAATATTTGAAATTTAAAGTTCGAATTTTATGGATGTAAATAAGGCAACTTAAAATATTATTGAATTTACAAAACCAATCAAATATTATTATATTTGAATTCATTCTTATCATTTATAGTTGATTCAATATGAATTGATAACATATTATTTTCATTGAACCTTTTAAAATTGTTATTCGTCTAAATTGAAGAGAAAATAGTTAAATAATATCTACATTTATTGCATATTTAGTTTGAATAGTATATTATGAAAATTAGTTGGACGTATATAGTTTTATTCCTTATAACCATCTTCATCTTTGCCAGCTGTGCTGATCATAGCAAAACTATCATAGCAAAACCCAATATCATTTATATTTTGGCAGATGATTTGGGCTATGGAGAATTGGGAGTTTACGGACAAGAAAAAATTCAAACTCCCAATATTGATGCTTTAGCCAAAGAAGGTATGCTTTTTACACAGCATTTTTCAGGAGCTCCTGTTTGTGCACCTTCAAGGTATATGTTGTTAACGGGCAAACATGCAGGCCATGCACGAATTAGAGGTAATGATGAATGGGCATCTCGTGGAGATGTTTGGAACTACAAAAAAGCCGTAAATGACCCAAATCTAGAAGGGCAACGGCCAATATTAAATAGCACAGTTACGCTCGGTGAAATATTGCAAAAAGCGGGTTACAAAACTGCAATAGTTGGTAAATGGGGTTTGGGTGCTCCCTTAACGGAAGGTATACCCAATAAAAATGGCTTCGACTTTTTTTATGGATATAATTGTCAGCGACAAGCCCACCAGTTGTACCCAAAACATTTATGGAAAAATAAAGAAAAAGATTGGTTAGGTAACGAAATCATTGCACCTGGTACAAAATTAGATAAAGGTGTAGACACTTTGGCTTTGAAAAGTTATCAAAAATACGAGCAGACAGATTATGCACCAGCCAAAATGCAAACAGAGGTTTTACAATTTATAGAAGCGAATAAAGCACAACCTTTTTTTATGTATTATGCTTCTCCTTTACCACATTTGCCGCTGCAAGTGCCTCAAAAATATGTAGATAAGTATGTTAAATTGTTTGGAGATGAAAAACCATATTTAGGCAATAAAGGATATTTTCCAAATCGTTACCCGAATGCTGCTTACGCAGGAATGATTACGTATTTAGATGATCAGGTAGGTGAAATTGTTGCAAAATTAAAGGAATTGGGTATTTATGAAAATACTTTGATCATTTTTACAAGCGATAACGGACCAAGTTATACAGGTGGTGTTGATGCAAAATATTTTAATAGTGCCAGACCGTTTTCAAATAATTATGGTCGTACCAAAGGCTTTACTTATGAAGGAGGAATTCGAGTACCCATGATAGCAAGTTGGCCGAATAAAATTAAACCCGGTAGTACTTCAAATCATATATCCGCTTTTTGGGATGTCTTACCAACCCTGGGTGAATTGGTAAAAACTAAAGTTCCTAAAGATATTGATGGTTTAAGTTTTCTGCCTACTTTAATAGGAGAAAAACAACAAAAAGAACATGAGTTTTTGTATTGGGAGTTTCCTAGTTATCAAGGTCAACAAGCCGTTAGAATGGGAGACTGGAAAGGGATTCGAAAAAATATTTTTAAAGGAAATATGAAAATTGAACTGTATAACTTAAAAGAAGATATTACAGAATCAAATGACGTAGCTGACCAATTTCCAGAAATAGTTGCCCAAATTGAAACGATCATGAAAAATGAACATACTCCTGCAGAAATAGATAAATTTAAGATCAAAGAACTAGGCGATTAAAACTAAAACAAATTTTATAAAAGAAACTCTTTATTCA
>CAYPHN010000234.1:0-5702 GCA_964410265.1 uncultured Flavobacteriaceae bacterium
TGTCAAATTCTATTTTTGCTTCTGTTAAAAAAGATTCTAAATTTTTATATCGACTAGAATAATGACCTAATATTAGCTTGCCAACTTTAGCTTTATTTGCAATTTTTGCTGCTTGTTTTGCTGTGGTGTGTTTTGTTTTTTTCGCCAATTCAATTTTATCATCTAAAAATGTAGATTCGTGATATAGTAGGTCAACGTTTTTAATGATAGGAATAATATCTTCATTGTATATTGTATCACTGCAAAAAGCATATGTTATAGGTTGTGGAGGTTCGAATGTTAATTTTTTATTAGAGATGATATCTCCATTTTTTTTAATAAAATCTTTTCCGTTTTTTAAATTTTGATAATCACATATTTCAATTTCGGGTTGTTTTAAAATAGCTGCAATATTTATTTTTCGTTCAGTAATTTTTTCTTGAAACAAAAACCCATTCGTATAGATTCGATGTTTTAAAGGAATGGTTGTCACTTGAACATGGTCATCTTCAAAAATAAGTTCACTTTTTTTTGATTTTAGTTCATGAAAAAAAAGAGGGTAATGTATCCATGATTTAGAGAGTTTTAGTTGAAGTTTAATTATTTCTTCAGCTCCTTTTGGTGCGAATATGTGTAATTCAGATTCTCTGTTTAACAAGCTAAAAGTAGAAATTAAACCTATTAAACCATAAAAATGATCACCGTGAAGATGTGAAATAAAGACATGTTTTATCTTAGAGAACTTTATTTTGTATTTACGTAATTGAGCCTGTGTACCTTCGCCACAATCAATTAAAAAAAACCGATTGTTAATTTCTAAAAATTGTGATGTTGGATGTGCAAATGTACGTGGTGTTGCAGAGTGGCATCCTAATATGGTGAGTTTTAAACTCATTTAATCACAATACGTTTAGATATAACTTTTGATTTGGTTTTTAATGAATAAATGTAAATTCCAGATTCAAGTTCATCTCGATAAAAGGGAATTGAATTAGATCCTTGTTTTGTTTTGATTTTTTGAACATGCACCGTATTTCCAAGTAAATCTTTTACATAAAAATCTATTTCAAATGCTTCTTCAGCTGTGAAACGTATTCGCGTAGTCACACTAAATGGATTTGGTGATGCGACAACATTACTAATTCCACTTACTGAATTTTCGAGAATATTCTTATCTTTAGAATCTATGTCTTGAGCAAAGATTGCTGTTGAAAAGGTTAATAAAAAAAGAATAAAAAGTAGTTTTTTTACCATAGATTGTATTTAAATTCCTAAATCTCGTTCAATGTCTTCAATCTCAATAATATCTTCTGCTTCTTGTAAAGTTGGTACGACTATTAATTGACTTGGTAATTTATCAAAATTAATAAACTTACAAACGATGACAAATGATTTGCTATTTTGTTTGTGTTCTTGACTTCTTGGCGAAAATAATAAGATTTCTTTTAAATCTATGTTAATATTTCTTGAAAAGTCAAGAATTAAATTTACATTATTAAATTTACGGTAATTTTCATCAAATTCTTTAAAAAAATCAAAAATAGTTATTACTTCTTTTCCACTATTTTTGCCGTCTGTGAGTAGTTTTGTATATGTATTTGTTGGTTTTATTATCATAATACGTTTAAATACAGTTGGTTATTATCTTTTAATTTGTTGTGCTAACAAATATATCACAGCCATTCGTATTGCTACACCATTTTCAACTTGGTTCAAAATAATCGCTTGTTTAGAGTCAGCTACATCACTGGTTAGTTCCACGCCACGATTTATAGGTCCAGGATGCATAATAACAATATCTTTATTTATATCATTTAATAATTCTTTATTGATACCATACAATAGTGTGTATTCTCTTATTGAAGGGAAATATTTTATATCCATTCTTTCATGTTGTACCCTTAACACATTGGCTACATCACACCATTCTAAAGCCTTTTTTAAATTGTTTTCATAACCCACCCCTAATTTTGTTATAAATTTCGGAATTAATGTTGTTGGTCCACATAATTTTATTTCGGCTCCTAGCAACTGTAAAGCATATATGTTAGATAGAGCTACTCTTGAATGTAGAATATCTCCAACAATAACAACTTTTTTACCTTTAACAGTTCCTAATTTTTCACGAATAGAGTAGGAGTCTAATAGCGCTTGCGTTGGATGCTCATGAGTCCCATCACCGGCATTTACAATTTTAGCATCAATATGTTTTGCTAGAAAATCACCAGCACCTGCATTGGGGTGCCTCATAACAATAATATCTACCTTCATGGAGAGAATATTATTTACCGTGTCAATTAAAGATTCTCCCTTTTTAACAGAAGATTGTGAAGCAGAAAAATTTATGATATCGGCAGATAGTCTTTTCTCAGCCAATTCAAATGATAGTTTGGTTCGTGTGCTATTTTCAAAAAATAAATTAGCAATGGTTATATCTCTTAAGGATGGTACTTTTTTAATTGGTCGGTTGATAACCTCTTTAAAATGATCAGCAGTTTCAAATATTAAATGAATATCTTCTTTGTTCAAATGTTTGATGCCTAGTAAATTGTCAACGCTTAACTTAGCCATTTTTATAAAATTGATTTTTAATATTTTTTCAATACTCTAAATAAATCCTTTTAAATAGGTGTTTTACCTGAATTGATAATACAAACCATATCCTTTTTGTCGTTTTCTTTCCAAACAACTTTTACTTGTTCATCTTTTATTACGTCTACTTGCCTTCCTTTATAATCTGGTTGAATAGGTAAATGTCTACTAAATCTTCGATCAATTAAAACCAGCAGTTCAATGTTCTTGGGTCTGCCAAATGTTTGAATTGCCGTAAGTGCTGCCCTAATGCTTCTTCCAGAAAATAAAACATCATCAATAAAAACCACCTTTTTATTATCAACTATAAAGTCAATATCCGTTTTACTGGCTTCTAAAGGATCTTCTCTTCGTCTAAAATCATCGCGATAAAAAGTAATATCAAGTTTTCCTAATTTGATGTTTTTTATTTGATAATCTGTACTCAATAATTGAACCAATCTATTGGCTAAATAGATTCCTCTTGGTTGTATTCCAATTAATATTGTGTTTGAAAAATCTTGGTGATTTTCTATAAGCTGGCAGGCCAAACGATGCAAAATGATATTAATTTCTTTTTCGTTAAGTAAAATTTTTTCGGCCATAGTAGCAATAAAGGCATTATTTATTTGTGCAAAGTTACAGTTTTTTTTGTGATGTTTTTATATAAAAAAAGGTGTTAACTAAATTGTTAAGAAAAAATATTGGATATTGATTTTTGAGCAGCTATCTCGACTACTTTAGAGGTATACCTAAATGAAATTTATATGGAGCAATTTTCAGATAGAAACGATAACATACCTTTATCAAAGTTTGAAATGATGCTTAAAACCAATAGTGTTTGTTTTTTTGATTCCAATGAGTTTGAAGAAATTATTCTTTTTTATGTGGATAATGGTAAATTTTCATTGGCAAAGAAAGCATTACTTTTAGGTCTGTCACAACACCCAGCTTCAGTTAATTTAAAATTGATCAATGTTGAATTATTAATTTTAGATGATAAATTAGACTTGGCTGAAAAAATATTAGATCAGTTGCAAGATATTGAACCTTCTAATGATGAGATATATATCCAAATGGCTACAATCTATTCTAAAAAAGGCAACCATGTTAAAGCGGTTGAAGCTTTGCAAACGGCATTGATTTTTGCTGAAGATGAAGCTGAAATATTGTCAATGATTGGGATGGAGTACCTTTATTTAGACGATTTTGATACGGCTCGATTTAATTTCGCCAAAAGTATAGATGTTGAATTCGAAAATTATTCTTCTTTGTACAATGTAATTTATTGCTACGATATGTTAAATCAACATGATGAGGCAGTTAATTATTTAATAAAATATATCGATAAAGAACCGTATAGTGAAATTGCATGGCACCAATTAGGCAGGCAATATTATATATTAGAAAATTATAAAAAAGCGATTGAAGCTTTTGAATATTCTATATTGATTGATGAAGATTTTATTGGTGCACATCTTGAAAAGGCAAAAACTTTGGAAGCCCTTTTTAAGTATGAAGAAGCCATAGATTTTTATATTAAAACGATGGAGTTGGATACACCCACTTCCTTTGCCTATTTGCGAATTGGTAAATGTTATGAAAAATTAAAGGAACCCCAAAAAGCTATTGACTTTTACAATAAAACGGTCAATGAAGATCCACTATTAGATAAAGGATGGTTGGCTCTTACTGATATTTTTATTAAAACCAAAAGTTATCACAAAGCCTTAATTTATATTAAAAAGGCCTTGAGTATTGATGAAGAAAATAATTTGTATTGGCATAAATTTGCTGAGATTAATTTGAATTTAAATCTTTTTGAAGAAGCATCTCAAGCCTATTATAAATGTATTGGCTTACAAGATGATAGGTTAGAAGTTTTTATTGCCTTAGCGGATGTATTACATTTTTTAGGAGAATTTCATGAAGCAATTCAGGTTTTGTTGGATGCACGTGAAATTTATAATGAAGATCAAGATATATTTTATAGACTTGGCTGTTTACATTTTTTAGTTCAAAAAGATAAAGAGGGTTTTTTCTTTCTGGAAAAATCATTGATTTTAGACTTAGATTATCAAAAGGTAATCAAAAAATTATTTCCAACTGTATTTGCGCGAAAAGAAGTTAATTATTTGGTGCAAAAATATATTTCACTTCAATAAAAAAAAACAAATCAAATTTTTAAAAATGAACCGTCTAAAATACTAATTTTGATGGTTCAAATTATTTATCTTTGGGCTATATCTATTGGAATAAAAATTAGAATAAACTGTATTCAAATCTATGAAAAGAAAATTAAAAGACTACTTTATTATTGCCTTAAAAGGGGTGGCAATGGGTGCTGCTGATGTTGTTCCTGGGGTGTCAGGTGGGACAATTGCTTTTATTTCTGGAATTTATGAAGAGCTAATTGCCTCTATAAATAAAGTTAATTTAAAAACTTTTAAAATATTAAAGAAAGAGGGGCTAAATGCTATGTGGCGAGCGGTTAATGGAAACTTTTTAGTATCCTTATTAATTGGAATTGTTGTTAGTATTATTAGTTTGGCAAAATTAATTCGTCATTTATTGGAAACGCAACCTATATTAATTTGGTCATTTTTTTTCGGTTTGGTTTTGGCAAGTATAATTTACGTTGCAAAGCAGATAACTAAATGGAATTTGTTGCGTATACTCATGTTGTTATTGGGAGCTTTTGGTGCTTTTTATATAACAACATTGACGCCTCAAATTACTGAGATTTCATATCCCTATATATTCTTATCAGGTGCTTTAGCAATTTGTGCAATGATATTGCCTGGAATATCAGGTAGTTATATTTTATTATTACTCGGTATGTATAAGCCAATTTTAGATGCCATTCATGAAAAGGATATTAAGGTATTAGGAACGTTAATTTTAGGTACTATTGTAGGTTTATTGTCTTTTTCACGTCTTTTAAAATGGCTTTTTGATCATTATCAAAATATAACTCTGGCAACTTTAACAGGATTTATTATTGGTTCTTTAAATAAAATTTGGCCATGGAAAGAAATTCTTGAATCAGAAATGATAAACGGAAAATTAAAAGTATTACAAGAAGAAAGTGTTTCTCCTTTTAATTTTCAAGGAGACAATCAGTTGTTGTTTGCTGTTTTATTATCTCTTGC
>CAYPHN010000235.1:0-5676 GCA_964410265.1 uncultured Flavobacteriaceae bacterium
AATCTCATACAATTATTATATTATTTATATTTTAATCAATACAAATTAAAATAAATTAGCTGTACTTTATTTGTTATATCTTATTTTATTCACATGCTATTTCACCCCGATTTATTATTAATTCACTATTTTCACTTAAATTAAGTTAATATTATTACAATTTAAATTTATTCATTAATTGTTGAAAATGAAAATTAAAAACGCCTGATATTTTTAGTATACGTATTACATAAAATATGCACCTCTTTATTGTGCATTAATATGAATTATTATGATACATATCTTCCTCCATCTAACAATATATTTTCGCCGTTGACGTATGAAGATGCCTGAGAATCCAAAAACAAAACCAAGCCTTTAACGTCATCATTATTTGCCATTCTCCCCTCGGGAACCTTTTTGCAATAATTTTAGACAATCCTTTAGGGTTGGTTGTTAAATAAGCCACCCGGACATTTACAATTAGCTCAAATATTTTTAGTTATACTTTACTTTCAACTTTTATACTATATATCTATTATTATAAGATGCAATTATGTATGGTAAATATACAATTCACAAACAAACCTCAGAAGTCATTATTAGCATAAAGCCAGTTTTCTTTTAATTTACTCTACTGTTCCAAAATAAAAATAAAGCGTAACCGTTTTCTTTATTTTTGAAAGGTTTTTTTCTTCTGTTGGTTTTAGTGTCGATGCCTTTTGAAATTTTGTTCCGATGTCTGGTATTTTATTTAAAAATGAAATATCACCATCAGGCCAAATCATGGCGGTTTTTCTAGGTTCAAAAGCCTCCATTTGAGAATACATTCTTAAAAACAAATCATCGTTTTCTGTTACTATTGTAATTGGTCCATCTTGTGTGTCTAAAACCGTCCAGGAAAAATCGGCATAATAACCTACAAATTCAGGGTAATTCCAATTGGTTCCTGGAGCAAAATTCTTATATGTATTTTGCCAGACATCAATAGTTTGACCTTTTAATCGATTACCCCATACTCGATAAGGACCTTTTCCCAGCCATTTCATTCCATGTATCCGATTTTCAGGATAATTAAAGGAAACACCATAATAATCTAACGAATCCTGAACGCTATATTCATATTCCAATTTTAACCAACCATTCCCTGAAATTGTCCATTTTAAATGACTAAAATCAGGATGATTTTTTATTTCTATGGTTTTTTTGTTCTCAATTTCACCTATTGTTAACGCTATTTTTTGTGGTGTTTCTAATTCGATATCATCACTTGAAGTAAAGAAAGGACCACCGGTAAATGGGATGGTATGTGCTCCATTTTTTACGTTTAATAAACCACCATTTTCTCGACTAAAGTTAAATGTAAAATTATCGGTATTAACAGAAATAACAGTTTTTGATTTTTGAATTGCTGGCATTTTCTTAGATTCCTTTACCGTGTTTTTTACTATTTGTGTATTGGTTTTTAATTTCCACCTCCAAGTATAAAGTTCTTCTTGATATTTGTCATAAGCAGTCAATACAAGAAGGTCTGCATTAGAAACTTCTTTAGGTAAATTTAGGTTTATGCTTCCTTTTTGTTTGGGTGCAATATCGGGACCTTTTATAGACCCACTAGAAACTTCTATGTTACTAGAAAGTTTATCATTTAGACCTACATGTTTCATTAATTTCCAACGGAAAGAACATGTATTTAAATTGGTAAAATCATATCGGTTCTCAATGGATATATTTCCACCATCGAAAAAGTTTGATTTGTTATTGGAATCGATATAAATAGGCGACCAAATTTCTTTTATCGTATAGAAACTGGCTTCCTTTTCTCGGTAAGGACCTAAAATTCCATCACCAGCATGATTGCCATCGACATCAATTACACCTAATTTATCTACTCGAACCACACCTTCATCAACTAAATCCCATAAAAACATACCTCCAGTTAAAGGATTTCCATACATCAAATTCCAATAATTATTTAATCCAGCTCCAAGTCCACCATCATAAAGGCCATGTAAATGTTCTGTTGGCATAAAAATATTCTCACCTGCAAGTATCTTTTTTACACTTTCATAACCTTCATAATGGTCGGTATCAATATCACTAAACAAGGTCCATGGATGTAAAACGCTTCTTTTTTGAGGATCATATTTGGCAAATTCATTATCAATTTCTGTATTCCAGCCACCTTCATTGCCATTGTCCCAAAACAAAATAGAAGGATGATTTACATCTCTAATAATCATCTGTTTTACCAATCTTGTTGCAGATTCCGTATCGTAAGAAGGGCTTTGCCAACCGGCTAATTCATCTAAAACATACAAGCCATATTCATCACATAAATCTAAAAAATAAGTATCAGGAGGATAATGAGACATTCGAACTGCATTCATATTCATTTCTTTCATTAATTTGATATCCATCAAACAATGATTTCTATTTAATGCACGACCCGTACTAGGCCAAAAACTATGCCTGTTGACACCTTTTAATACAATTTGTTTGTTATTTAAGAAAATACCTTCACCTTTTCTTACCTCTATGGTTCTAAAACCAAACCGTTTTCTAATGGTATGAATGGTTTGTTTTTTATGCTTTAGCGAAATGTTTACATAGTATAAATTAGGAGATTCTGCGGTCCAGTTATTTTGATTGGAAACCTTTGTTTCTAAAGTAACTAGTTCTGAATTTTTATCAATTTTAGCAAAAATGGCATCTCCAAGCTTTTTTCCATTTTGCTGCACTATCTGGGCTTTAATCGTTGTGCCTTTTTCAATATTTTCAAGGTAAACATCAACACTAAAAAAACCATCTGCTTTTGCGTTGATTGCGGTTCTAACAATATGCTGTTGCGGTTCTATTTTTAAATAAACAGGTCTGTAAATCCCTCCAAAAACCCAGTAATCTGATACCCGTTCTGCAATTTCAATACTTTTGTTTTTTGAGACCTTTTTTACGGTTACTTCTAATAAGTTATCCGCATTAAAAACAACCAAATCGCTAATGTCATATTCAAATCTATAAAAACCACCTTGATGAATTTCGCCAGCTAATTTCCCATTTATTTTGACTTCTGTATCAGTCATACTTCCTTCAAAAACGATGGATATTTTTTTATTTACAGATGTTTTAGAAATGGTAAAATGATGTTTGTAAAACCCAATTTCATCTGATTTATTTTCATCATGGCCATAATTGTAGCCTCCAAAACCTTGTAATTCCCAGTTTGAAGGAACAGGAATGTTTGTCCAGATATTGGCTTGCATCCCTTTGGAAATTTTAAATTCCCAATCAATAGTGGATTCGGAATCCTTACCAGATAAATAAAAGATTTCTGTTTCTTGAGCAATAGAAATCTGAAAAAAAAAGAGGAATAAAATTGATGAGATTGTAATATTCATATAATATTGATTATCGCTTAAAATATATATAATTGGCAGGTTTTTGTTTCCCTGTGGTTGTCATGGTTGTAGTAACATCGATATTATTCCGTTGCCAATAATAGAAAACACCATGTTCTGTTCCAACCAATAAATCAGGAATTCCATCTTTATTAAAGTCCGAAACTACGGGACCATCAGTATGTCCCATTAAAGTTCTTGAGGCAACACGTCCTTGGTATTGTAACACTATTTTACCATCTTTCATTCCCATGTTCTTCATCCAATCTACCGCTGGTTTCGATGAAAAGATCAAATCTTCTAATCCATCGCCATCCCAATCAGCAAATGTGATTTTTAACCTTCCACTACTAGAGCCCGTTCTTTGATTTAATAAAATTGGTTCTCCAGAAGGATTAACAAAGCTCCTTTGTGGATGCTCCAGTATCAATTTACCATTGATTTTAGAACGCAAGAATACAGCTAAATATCCTTCATAATCTAACATTACAAGATCATTGAGTCCATCTTTGTTATAATCGAAAAGGAGAGGTGAAGTGCGCCATGGAGCCAAAAGTTCATTTCCTTTTGAAATGCCAGGGATCCACTTTGGTTTTTGAGGTTTACCTTGCCAATTTACTTTGATAGTTTTTGGTGCTGCTAATTTTGGATTCTTACGAGTTCCGATATTTTTTAGCCATATAACATTTCCGTTATGGTCATTCACTAAAATATCTGGTAAATCATCATCATCCCAATTTCCAACACCTAGGGTAGAATAACCCCAAAAAGGATCTTCGGTGTTTGGTAAGGCTTCATTTTGTATGATTCGAATGGGGTTTCCATCAGTTTCTAAAAGTTTAGGTTTTTCCCATTTGGGAATTGCCCCTCCCAGATTTTTAATAAACCCAATGTATCCCATTTCATTTCCGCTTAAAATATCATCGAGTCCATCTCCATCCCAGTCATATATAACAGGAACTGTAAGCGCACCAAAATCGACATATTTTGCTTCCTGCTGAAAAAATTGTGGTGATGAGAATTGAGGAACTCCATCAATTACATTTCCTGTATTTTTTAAAAATGAAATTCTGCCGGACTCCTCACCCGCAATAACATCAACATACCCATCTTTGTTCCAATCGAAGGAAGTCCAGTGAATGCTTGATCTAGAATCAAACCGAACAGGAATCTCATGGTTTGTTATTATTTTGCCGTTTGTGAATTTATAAATGGATTTTGTTCCTGTATTTTCAAAATAAATAATAAAATTATTTTTCCATTCAACATCATATTCATCTGCATTTTCAGGTTTTCCAATGGCGATAAAATCCAAATCGCCATCGTTATCATAATCAGCAAACATGGGTTTTATAGAAATGCCCTTTGCTAAGGATTCTCCGTTCTCCTTTAAAATTTCTATAGGGCTTTCATATTTAGGATTTTCATTAGTCCCACTATTCTTGAAAAACACCAACTGGCTGTGTTTTGGAGCTATTAAAAAGGCTTTTTGTCGTTCTTCGGCTCCGTCACCGCGTAATCTTGGTTTTCGTGGCCCATAGGCGGAACACATTAAATCTAGCATGCCATCACTATCAAAATCAACCATTTTCCATTGGGTATTGCTATAATAATGTAAGATATCATAGCCTTTTGATGGAAGTATTACTTCATTATCATCCCAAAATACATTTTGAGGTACATCCTTATAAATCAATAATTTTTCACCAACTTTGTCTGGCGTCATAACATGGAAACGATCACCAACTTGTGACATTTCGAAATGGGCACCATCATTACCGAGTCTTCTCCGTTCAAAAGACACTTTCATGCCACGTCTAAAAACAGGCATATCTACATTTCCGCTAATATTTTCGAAATAAAAGATACCTGCTTCTATATAAGCTCCAGATTCTGATATGACCAAATCGTAATCGCCATCGCCGTCAAAATCCATAGGCATGGGAACCGATTTAAAACCTGCATCCAAATCAACTATTAGATTGGGGTTATTATAGTTGAGTTTTTGCAAGCCTACATTCTCAGCTATATTTTTTTCTGAAGTGTTTTTTGGCACTTCACATTGAACAAAAGCTACTACTGCAATAGATAATAGTAATAGAGTTTTATTATAAATCATTTTTTGTTTTTTTTAAATTTATACTATTCAAATCAGCATTTTTCATTATAAAGCGAAGACGTAGAGGTTTACCGTTTAGTTATTCTAAATTTGGATTGCCTTTCCAAGTCACAATATTTTCAATTTTACTTCCAATTACTTCTATGGAGTTTTCCAATTCAAATCCTGAATCATTATTGG
>CAYPHN010000236.1:0-5604 GCA_964410265.1 uncultured Flavobacteriaceae bacterium
ATAATTACCTACATAATCCTTTAAGCGTTTTTTTTCTGCGGATACCCTTTTTTTAGGGTGTATTACCTCTAAAAAATAAAAATTTTGATATGTGAGTTTTCTGCATCCCATAGCTTTCGTAAATATATCAATTTTCATTTAACTCTTGCCTTTTTCTCTAAAGATTCTAGCTATATCCGTAAACGGTATTCTTGGTAATACTTTCTTGAAAAAATCTCCTATAGGTTCGATTCTGTCTCTCTTGATAAGGTTTAGTATTATTGTCATCAGAACTATAAAACCAAACACGATAATTAAAGTTGTATTCATCATAATTTATCTGTTTAAAATAAAAGTGGTTGCAAGATAATTTCTGTTTACTTTTTAAAATAGGACAGAAAAAAACAACTCTCTGCAACGAAGGTATTTATTAGGTTTTTAAGTTTTAGGACATGGAAAGAGTTTATTCCGTAGTTTCAGTAAATGGGTGATTGTATAGATTTCCTCACAACGCCAACCCAAATATTTTTAATAAAAACAATCCTTGTTTTGGCGTTGCTCCCTTTCCCTTTCTTGGGCTTTAACTTTAAAGGTTTTTGCAACACATTTTAGGCTTGCTGTTTAATTAAATCGGTAAAATAAGTTGCTGATAAAAACCAAAGCAAAAGCCCTTTCCAAAGCTATGTTAACATAACCTGCTCTTATAGTAGCATTCATTTAGGTTTCTGTACTATAAGCACATTATGTAAAATAGCCGCTTCGCCCTGGCGTACTTCAGTACTGGGATTCATATTTTCGTTTCCAATGTAAAAGATTATGAAGAAGTGGTCATTTTAAAAATTAACGGAACTCATCCGCATTCCCAACCTCCGTTCCGTTAACTTTTAAAACGTTTTATTGTTAGTGGAAAAAGAGGTTGGTGAAGCTTGGATTTTCCACTAATAATAAAATGATAACTCCACGTAACCCTCCGTTTTGTTGCGTAGCAAATAATTAATGCATTCGTAGTGCGAGGGCAGTAGCAAGGTAAAAAGCGCAGAGGCATGTCGGCAATTTTACATAATAGCAGTTATAACGACTATTTTTAAACAGCTAAAATAACAAGTCTAAAAATTGTGCGAAGCGAACTTATAACTTCTATTATGTTAATTTGCTTGGGGTGATTTTTGACTTTAAGCCCTTGGCACAGCTCTTTGCTTTTTTGTCGATAATCGACTTTTAATTATAATACTCTAGCAGCAAAAAAGCAATGTGCTGTATCGGTTCGGGAAGTTAAAAATTATGATGCGGCTGCAGGCGGATGGCTTATTTCTTATAACCTATTTTGGGTCTTGGTTTTTCGTTGTCTTTCTTATCAATTAATTCATCTAAATAATTAAAAACCAATTCAATATTCTTACTGTGGCTAGATAGTTTCTTTTTAATTTCTTCAATATCAAGTTTTAAGCTTAAGTTATCTACTATTGCTTCTCGCATTTCAATAAAAATCTCTATTATCTTAACGCTCATTGTTGTTGCTCGTTCACTTCTTAAAACATTTGCAAGCATCATTACTCCGTGTTCTGTAAATACTTTCGGTAAAAATGACGAGAATTTCAAGTTTTTAAGGTGGTTGCAATTTGCAACCACCTCACTTTTTTCTTCCTCCGTAAGTTCAAACATAAAGTTAGAAGGAAAACGATTTATATTTCTATTTACTTGTTGATTTAGTCTTTTTGTAGTTACCCCATAAAGTTCTGCAATATCACTATCTATCATTACTTTATGACCTCTAATTAGCAATATTCTACTTGCTATTAATTCGTTTGGAACTAATGATTTCTTTTTATCGTTTTCACTCATTTTATTATGTAATTTCTGGTTTGTAAAAATAGTTTTTTATTTCTAAGGTCGCAAAATGCGACCTTAAAGATTTTGATATTCCATTTCGGAACTTCAAGTTTTAACTAATCGGATGAAAGTTCTGTATTACTTTCTGTAGGTTTTCAAGGTTATCTTGTTTGTAAGATTCCGTAGAACAAATATGCCGATGTCCTGCCATTTCTTGTACTTCTCTAATATTATACTGCCTTAACCAAATTACAATAACACTGGCTCTAATACTGCTATTATTGATTACTTTCCTGTTGTAATTTTTTAGCTTTTTAAAAATTGGGAACAATAAAACACTAAACTGTGAAGTATTCAAAGGAAAAAGTCTTTCATCATAAACATCAATATGCTTTTGTATAATTGGTAATACTTCTTCAATATATTCTTTTAGCTGCATAATTTGCCAGGGCTTTAACTGCATTTCTCTTGGTGCATTTCTTCGGGTACTGGCAATATAAATAGTGCCTCTCGACAAATTAACATCATCAACCTTTAATCGATTAAAATTATTACTTACCAAGCCTTGATAAACCAACAAGCCTACAATAACTTTGTTACGTTTAGAAGTAGCTTTATAATAAAAATTATCCTTCCAGACCTTTTGAGTTTCATAAGAGTAATACAGATCTTCCAGTTCATCTGCATCGAGTAAATTTTGCAATACTTTTTTTGTGTCTCCTCTAACTTTTAAGCCTTCTGCAATATTCTCTGTTCGGTAACCTTGTTCTATCAAATAATTCAGATAATGTTTTATTGCTGCTAAATGACCGTTGATGGTACTGGGTTTGTGACTTGGTTTTAATGTGGATATATATTTTAATAATTCTTTGTACTGAATAATTTCAATATCTATTCGTTTTGACCAACACCATTTTTTTAATTTTTCGATATGATTATTATAGGCTACTACCGTTCTCGGACTTTGTTGGAGTTTCTGTAAATAAGTTTGATAATCGTCTTTCATAACGTTTTAATTAAGTGCGTATATATTTGTGTTGCTTTCAAGGAGCTATGCCCTAAAAATTGCTGTATATCTTCTAATTCTACTTCTTGCTGTAAAAGATGTGTAGCGATGGAGTGCCGAAGACAATGTGGTGTAATTCGTTTTTGTTTTAACTCCCCGTTATCTGTTAATTTTATTAGATGCCTTAAACGTATTGCCATATCAGCTCCTGCAAGCCTGTTACCATATCTATTGATAAAAAAGGCTTGACTTGTAGTTGCTGGATATAAGGGGCGAGCTTCATAAAGGTAATCTTCAAGTATTCTCAGGTTATAGCTGTTAACTGGTACATATCGTTGTTTAAAATTCTTCGCTTTTTTAATAAATAATAATTCTCTATCAAAAAAAACATCGTTTATATTTAAGTTGGCAGCTTCCGCCCGTCGTAAGCCACAACTATACAAGGCTACTAACATGGCTTTGTCTCGTAATCGAGTGCGTAAAAACATGCTGCTGTAATTGGTTATTTCAAAGAGTTCTTTAATTTCTGATTGGCTTAGTATATCCTTTATTGCAGAATCTTTTTTTTCTAATCGAAGGTGCATTTTAAAAGTTTTAGCCCCATGTTTTTGTAAGTATTCTCTAAACTTCTTCAATCCGCATTGGTGTTTGTTCAGATAGGCATTACTCAACCCACCGCTTTTGCGTTCATGGCTTCGTGTATTAAGATATTTGTAATAATCTTTAACGTGATTTAAATTAATCTGGTCAACATTATTTACATGATGTTGTTCCAACCAATAAAAGAACTCTTGTACAAAAATTGGCATATAATAAACTGTGCTTTGGCTATAGCCTAAAATATCCAACCATTCTTTAAAATTTTGTAATAAGGCTTTATAACTATGGTTTTGTAGTTTGAGTTTTTTCATGATGTTTTGATAAAAATTTACTCCCCCTGTTGCATTTTTGGGATTGTATGGCGAGTTGTATTTAATTAGTTGACTTTCTTATTTTTAACTTCGCCATTCTATAGGTGGCGACTTTGTGGCGATATGGCGAGGTGGCAATGCCACAGATAAGCTATTATTCTTTGCCTTTTATTTTGTCTATACAATCTCTCAAAGCTTTATCTATCTGCCTTTTAAGGTTTGCATACTCATCTATATCAACGACTTCAAAACAGTAACTTTTAGTTTTTACTTTTACTCTTTGTATATAATTTTCTGCTAATAATTGAGCATTGTAGCGTCTTAAAGTGGTTTCTTTTACTCGTAGATTTCTGCGTATTTCAGAGTTGGTAAAAGTGGTTTGACTATTTTGTTTTAAGTAAGTTTTTAGATTTTCAAGGTGATTTCTACATGCTCCTGTTATGGTATCCGATTTTCTAAGTAAAACATCTGTTATGAGTTCGTTTGCTTCCTGTATATCTTCGATAGTGGTTTCAATATAGATTTCTCCAGTTTCTTTATTTACTTGCTCTTTTCGTTGGTATTGTTTGTAAAAAGTGATTGCTTCAATAAATTGTAAATAATGTGAGTTGGTTCGTCTTGGTTTAAATACGGATTGTGGCAACTCTAAATATTCTGCAAAAGGATTGATGACGGTAACCGTCTTTAGGCATCTTTGTACATTCTGTAATAATTGCACAGTTTCAATTTGTTCTTGCTTATTTAATTTGCCTGCGGAGGCTCTCCGCTGATAATCCATTATTCTTTTGTCTTGCTCTGGACTTTCATCGATATAGAGTAAAAAACTTCTATTGCTGTTATCTTCGTAAATATTTTCCTGTGTAGTACATCCTGCAACACTTACAGGGCCTTCAACGGTTAAATGGATGGTTCTTGTTGTTCCTTTAGCATCTTTATGAACTACCGTTTTTGTGATTCTCTTTTTGGTCTGTAATTCTCGAAGCGGGTAGAGTACAGATTCCGCACCGTCCAGGTCCTCAATAAGGATTAATTTATTTTGAAGCTCGGTTCTGTTAAAATAGTAAAATGCATTTGCTGATAATACGGTAATTTCAATTTTATCTTCTTCCGGGATAAGCTCAGACACTTTACTTTGCAAATGTGTTTTACCAACTCCAGAACTTCCCAAGCTGATACAATGTAAAGGGCTGTTTGTTTTTCTGCTCGTGAAGATTAAAAACATGGTTTGCCTATTATTTTCCTCTCCGATTACGCCAGACTTTCCAATAAGTTCATTTGTTCTTTGAAGTAGATTTTTAGACTCCAGAAACGTTATCGCTTTAGACTTCTCGACTTTTGTTAAATCTTTATAATTGGGTGCAGCAGCTTGCTGCTCTTGTTTTAGTAATAAAAAACGATAATTTTCTAATTCTTTGGTGAGTTCCTGTAAAGTTTTGCGGACAACACTTGTCCCTATTTCTAATCTTTCCGCTATTTTTCTAACAAATTTCTCTACTTGATTATCATTGTATAAATCTAAACTATGTCTCAGTATATTATGTTGTTTTGGCTTTTGTATGCTTAATGTGATTCGTAAACTTTCTAATTTATTGAGCTTTATTCCGCCTAAAATATGGATTTCTAAATGCTCAGTTTTGTACTGGTAATTGTTCGGATTGGTTGTGTCTAAATTGTTCATAACTAATAAAACTTCACTTATTGGTTACAAACTTAATCAATAAATAACATTTAAACTCAATTAATTGGTTTGTTTTTTAACTTTTAAGTAACGTATATTTGTATATTACTTATTTTTAAAGAAGTTTTATCACTTATTGATTATGAAAATTGGAAGTACAATAACACGTTTACGTAAAGAAAGAGGTTTATCTCGTGAAG
>CAYPHN010000237.1:0-5586 GCA_964410265.1 uncultured Flavobacteriaceae bacterium
TAATTTTTGAGATGATTGTTTTAAGTATTCAGACACACTTTTTTAGACGGTATCTTTAATTCCTTCTTTACAATTGTTAATGACACCATAAAAAGAAAGTTAACAATGAAAAAGCAGTATTTTTCAAAAAAATAAATAAGAGGCTTATTAAACTAAAAATTGTAAAGTTTTTTGCACTACTTTATTCAAGTCTTGTGGTAAATTCTCTTGTTTCCATGGTTGTTGACTACCAAAGGAATGATTTGCAAACTCAATAAGTTGAAGTTGACTTTTAGGGTTCCAAGAATTTATTTTATTTGCTTCTTGTATGGGTACAGTTTCATCCTTGGTTCCGTGAATTATTAAAAATGGAATGTTTAATTTTTCAACAGCAGATTTTATATTTAAACGACTCTCATTTTCTTTAAAATTAGTATAAAATTGAAAATAATGCGGCATTTGTTGATGTGTTCGAGCATTGGTAATGTAAGCAACCCCGTTTTCTTTCCACACTTTTAATTGTGATTCATTAGGAAATCTTGAACCAAAATCAGATACAGAAGACCATGTAATAACTTTTTTTATTCTGGGATCCTCACTTGCTTTTACAAGAACAATTCCTCCTCCTCGTGAATGACCAATGAGCGTTATTTGGTTTAAATTAATTTCTTTTTGGATATTTTTATCCTTCTCTAACCAATCTAAAACCGATGAAATATCATCTAATTCTATAGTAAAGTTATTGTTACCAAATGCTTCTAAATCTGGAAAATCAATAGGTTGTTGTTTGGTTCCACCATTATGAGAAAAATTCATTTTTACAAAAAATAAATTTTGTTTGGCAATTATTTCTGCAACTAAATTCCATGCACCCCAATCTTTATAACCTTTATAACCATGACAAAAAATTACAATATTTTTTGCTTTCCTATTTTCGAGATAAAACAAATCGGTTAAAATTGGTTTGTGGTGTATTCCAGAAACTGGTATGTTTTTTACTATTTTCATTTTGTTTTAAAAATTAAATTGCTGTAGTTCTTTTTCTTTAAAAGTAATTTCTTCATTAAAAATTTCTAGTATCAATTTTTTTAATTGTATTAAAAAATTATCCATAATATCTGTTGAAATAATTGAGCCATTGAATTTCATATACCCAGATTTTATATTTCTAAATGAAATAATACCACTTTCTAATTTATCTATTTCAAAATTAATATGATGTACTTTTGAATACATATATGCATACATTAATATTTGAAAACTTTTGCTGTACTTTTCATCGCTAACAAGTAAATCCCAGTCATCAATTTTTAGTTGGTTCTTTTCAACTTTACCTGTTTTATAATCTATTATTCTCAACACACCATCAACTTCGTCTATTCGATCAATTTGTCCCTTTAATTTTAAAGTAAAAGGTAATTCTTCTATTCGATAATCACATTGTATATCAAGCTCTAAATCGATGATTTTAATTTTTTTAATTTTTTTCAATTCAGAAATTTCAGAATTTAAAAAATTAATTAAAAATTGTTTTGCTATTTCAAAGATTAAATAATTTTTTCCCGATGATATAGCATGCGTGGAATAATGATTTCTAAACTGTTGCAACACTTCATCATTTAATTTCGATTTCATAGCATCGATATTCGCGATGGTAAGATATTTATTTTTAAAGGGTTTGTAAAAAACATCTAATGTATCATGAATTATTGTTCCAAAAGTGTTTGCTGCTATAGTTTCTTCAACTTCCTTAAACTCTTTAAGGTCTAAAATTTTTCGTTTGTAAAAATCAATTGGGTTACGTATGTACATGCCTAAAGCAGAAGGAGAAAGTCCTTTGGTCGCTATTTCTTTTAAACGATGGTAAGTATCGTGAGTTTTTCTAACTTCCTTTAACGATATTGGTGAGCTTTTTAATTTAGGAATGACAATTGATTTATAATAATTTACATTCTTTAATAAATTATTTTCTTTGGCAATTTCTAATTGTGTGATAAACCTACTTTGTTCACCCGATCCAAAATCATCGGTTTCCGTATTATAAAGAATATATATGTTTTTTGCTCTGTGGAAGAGTCTAAAAAAATGATAAGCAAAAATAGAGTCTTTCTCTTTATAAGTTGGCATGCCTTTTTCTCGTTTAATATCTAATGGAATAAAAGAGTTTTGCGCTCCGCCACTGGGTAAATGCCCTTCATTTACAGAGGTAATAATCACATTTTCAAAATCTAAAACCCTAGATTCTAAAACCCCCATAATTTGTAACCCTTTTAAAGGTTCTCCTTGAAATGATAAATTTTCTGTTTTCAGGATTTGTTGGTAAAAAATATAAAGCGTTTTAATATTTGTTATATATCCAAAATCATTGTTTAAATTAATTAACTGCTGAAATATATTATTAAATCGGTATAGATATTCTTTTTCTAAAGGCTTTAAACTAGGTTCCTTTCTAAAAAAATCAATAATCAAATTAAAATTATGAAGAATTAAATCAACCTTATCATCCCAATTTCCAAACAATATTTTAAAGATGTCTATTAAATCAAAAGATTTTTCCAACAATTTATCAATATCGTTTTTAGAAATAAAAATAGTTTTGTTATGATAAATTAATCGTTTTAATTTATTACTAAAATCTTTGTTTTTAGACCAAAACTTATACAATAGTGGTTGGTTAATTACTTGAAGGAAGTTTTTATAATAAAAACTGTTATTTTGATCATTTCGATTCAAATGAAGTTGAAATAAACCATTAAAAAAATCTGCCAGCGGAATATTATTTAAATCGTATCCCATAGTAATATTAATGTGATTTATTCCTTTTGGTATGGCGTTTAAAACCAGAGGTAAAAGTTTTTCATTACCAAGGATTAATGCTGTTTTTTGAATTTGATTTTCTTTATTTATTTTATCGAGTATTTCACCAGCTTTTTTAATTTGTGTAATGTTTTTTGGCATTCCTATTAAAAAAACATTTTTACTTGTATCGATGTTTTTTTCTTGCCAATTAAATTTGTGTGTATTGTAATATGCCCAAGATTTTTTATACTTTCTAAAATATTTTCCTGCAATATTTCTTGTGCTTTTATAAAATTCATCATTGTCCCAAAATATATCGGCATTGGTTTTTTGGATGATTTCTTGAAAGATCTTTTCTTCTGCTTTATTTAAAGCATTAAATCCAGCAAATACAAATTTGGTGTTTTTATTATTTTTGATAAATACTTCTAAATTTTGATATGCTTTTTTATAAATCAGACCTTGATACCCTAATTTTTGATTTAAAAGATGTGTATTTAAATTTGCATAATAAATTTTTACTTTATCGTAAAAAGCCAAATAGTTTCTAGACAGCTTTGAATGCCCATCCTTTTGTAAATTCCACCGCTCTATTCTTTTACTATCATTCACATAGCTTAAAATAGCCTCAGCATCCATAAGGTTACTATCTAATTCATTAAAATCTTGTATCAATATAGACGCCCACTTAGAAAATGATTCAAACGATTCTAAATTATCCTCTGTACTAAGTTTTTTATAAACGGTATAAAATTGAAATATTAAAGCAATATTATCAATTTGATCTAAGTTTGCAATTCCTTTTACAAAATCTTCAATACTTAAAATTCTCGGTAAAATAGAACTGTTTGATAACTGATTTTTTATTTCGGACTTTAAAAAAAGACCTGCTCTTTTGCTGGGAAGAATACATTGAATATGAGATAAGTCTCCATGTTTTGATATAATGTGTTTGGCTACTTTGGAGAGGAATGATTGCATTTAACAAAACTACAAAAAATGCGAATAAAAAAACCACCCTTCAATGAAGGATGGTTTTAAATTTATTTAAAAAAGAAAATTGTTTAATTTCTTACTGCATTTTCAGAAAATATTTCAACTCTTCTATTTTCTTGACGACCTTTCCTAGTCTTGTTATTACCAATTGGGTTCGCTGAACCATAACCTTTAGCCGTAATTTTGTCAGCTGGAAATCCTTTTTCAATTAGGTAATCTCTAACTGCATCAGCACGTTTTTGTGATAATTTGCTGTTTATTTTATCACTACCTGTACTATCTGTATGACCTTCAACATCAAATTTAAGCGTTGTATATTGATTTAAAATAGCACTTACTTTTTCCATTCTGATAGCAGTTTCATCAGTAAAACTCATTTTACCTGTTTGGAAATAAATAGCTCTTGCTAAATCAGTAATTTCTTTTTGAACTTCTTCAGTTACTACTGGGCAACCATCATTTGAAGCAGGACCAACAATATTTGGACATTTGTCATCTTTGTCTAATACACCGTCACCATCAGTATCTGGCCAAGGACAACCGTTATTTTCGGCAGGACCAGCAATATTTGGACATTGGTCATCTTTATCAGCAACACCATCAGCATCAGCATCTGGGCAACCGTTTAATTCAGCTAAACCAGCTTCGTCTGGACAAGCATCTTCTTTATCAGCAATACCGTCACCATCTTTATCTGGACAACCGTTTAATTCAGCTAAACCAGCTTCATTTGGACATGCATCTTCAGAATCTTTAATCCCATCTCCATCAGAATCAGGACAGCCATTGAAAGCTTCTAAACCAGCAACTTCAGGACAATCATCATATTTGTCATAAATTCCGTCACTGTCAGTATCTTTACCACCAAATTTAAATATAACACCTAAAGCATGTTGAAAATGAGGTAACATTGATTCATTATCAAATGAGTGTTTGTACATTGATTGTACATTCAACCCTACGAAGTCATTAAACCATAAGTTTATTCCAACACCACCATTTAAAGTACCATTACCATCACCATCAAACCAAGTATAACCTCCACCTATCATAGCGTAAGGATCAAACCAACCCTTCTTTACGAAATTGTAACGAATATCAAAATCAGTACCAAAATAAGATAAATCATCTGCACTGTAATTACCAATTTTACTTATTGAATTAAAAGAACCAGCCAAACCAATTGTAAAGCCACTACCAATATAACGATTTACTTTTAACCTTGAAATAACACCTGCTGAATTCCAGTGATCTCCAGTGTTGAAGAAGTCTTCAAACATATCTCCTACAAAAGGAGTTCCGTCTCCCATTGGGTCAAAATCCGCTCCTGTTGGATAAAAGTCAACAAAATTGGCGCCAATTTCAATGGCCCAAGGGTTGTCTTCGTCTTGTGCATTAATGCTGTTAAAACTAATAACAGCTAATAATATTAATAATCCTTTTTTAAAATGTTTCATTGTAATTAATTTTAATTTATAATCTTTTGTTTAAATGTTAAGTAAGCTTAAATTTTAAGTAATAATTAACAAATATATAAAATCTTAATAAAAAACACACTTTAACCGTTATTTTTTTTAGATTCCTAATAAATGAATATTAATGATAGCTTAGACAGGTTTAATAAAAGAATGCTCTATTGTCAACTATTTCAGAATTTTCTTTGATAGCATCGTAAATTTGTAAACTTCTATTTTGTACTAATCTTTCTATGTTTTTTTTGTATGTATTATAATTTTTTAATTCAGAAGGCAATTTTTTCTTCGTTACTTTTGCAAAAAACAGGTTGGTCTTATTGGTTATTAGTCTTATTGG